>JANNWF010000302.1:0-45572 GCA_031408455.1 Pseudoxanthomonas sp.
ACAAGCTGTACTCGCCAGATGGTCCGACCGGGCGGTTGGGCCTGCTCGAACTGCGCGGCTTCGAGATGCCGCCGCATCCGCAGATGAGCCTGGCGCAACAGCTGCTGCTGCGGGCGCTGGTTGCGCGCTTCTGGCAGCAGCCGTATGCACCCAAGCGACTCGCTCGCTGGGGCAGCGAGCTGCATGACCGCTTCATGCTGCCGCACTTCATCGAGCAGGATTTCAAGGATGTGCTGGAAGAGACCGCGGCCGCAGGATTTGCGCTTTCACCCGACTGGTTTACGCCGCACCTCGAGTTTCGCTTCCCAAAGATTGGCGACTACGCGCTGGAAGGCATGCTGCTGGAGCTGCGCCACGCGCTGGAGCCGTGGCACGTGATGGGCGAGGAAGGCGCATCCGGCGGCACCGCGCGTTATGTCGATTCGTCGCTGGAGCGCGTGCAGGTGAAGGTGAGCGGGATGGCACCTGACCGTTATCAGGTGACTTGCAATGGTCGCGCCTTGCCGCTGCGCCCGACCGGACGGGCTGGTGAATTTGTCGCCGGCGTGCGCTTTCGCGCCTGGCAGCCTTGGTCAGCCCTGCACCCACTGATTTCCATTGATACGCCGCTGCGGTTTGATTTGTTTGACACTTGGAACCAGCGTGCGCTGGGTGGCTGCCAGTACCATGTCGTCCACCCTGGCGGACTCAGTTACGCGACCTTTCCGGTCAATGCTTTCGAGGCAGAGACGCGGCGGATGTCGCGCTTTTTCCGGCATGGGCATACGCCCGGCTCGTTTGCCGTCGTGCCCGCGCAGGCGTCAATCGAATACCCATTCACACTGGATATGCGGCGTAGATGATTCAAGCGCAGTATCGACCGGCAGCGGGGCATTTCGACGAGCTGATCGATGCCGAAGGCAAGGTCCGTGCGCACTGGCAGACGCTGATCGACTCGCTACAGTCGGAGAGTGCCCTGCACGCGCGCCGGCGGGCCGACATCATCGATCAGCAGATCGTCGACAACGGCGTCACCTACAACGTCTATGCCGATCCAAAAGGCGCAGATCGGCTGTGGGAACTGGACAGCCTGCCCAACATCATCGATGCGACGGAGTGGTCGATCATCGCGGCCGGCGTCGCCCAACGCGCCAGCCTGCTCAATCATGTGTTGAGCGATCTTTACGGTCCGCAGCAGCTGCTGCAGAACGGCTTGTTGCCGCCCGAACTGGTGCACGGCCACAGTCACTTTCTGTGGCCGGCGCAGGGCGTGAGCGCAGCGGGCGACCTGCATCTGCATATCTATGGCTGCGATCTCGCGCGGGCGCCGGATGGTCGCTGGTGGGTGCTGGCGGATCGCACGCAGACGCCGTCGGGCGCGGGCTATGCCATCGAGAATCGGGCCATCCTGTCGCGCGCCTATCCCGGCGTGCTGGATCGCCTTGGCGTGCAGCCCCTTGATGGCTGTTTTCAACGTCTGCGCGACCATCTTCTGAGTCTGGCTGGCGCTGACAAAGGGCCGGCGTCACTGGTTCTGCTCACCCCCGGCGCGCTCAACGAAACCTATTTCGAACACGCCTTTCTCGCTCACGAGCTGGGCATCCCGCTGGTCGAAGCAAGCGACCTCACCGTGCGCGACAGCACCCTCATGCTGAAGACGCTGGATGGTCTGAAGCGCGTGCACGCGGTGCTGCGACGGGTGGAAGGTGGTTGGTGCGATCCGCTGGAGCTGCGCAGCCATTCCGCGCTGGGCGTGCCGGGATTGCTGGATGTCGCGCGCGCAGGCCGGGTGCTGATCGCCAACAGCCTCGGTTCGGGCGTAGTCGAATCGCCGGCATTGATGGGTTTCCTGCCCGCCATCTGCGAACAGATTCTGGGTGAGTCCCTTCGCCTGCCTTCGTTGGCCACCTGGTGGTGTGGCGAACGACCGGTGGCCGAGCAGGCGCTGGCCAAGCTCAAAGATCTGGTGTTCAAGCCCAGCTTCCCGTTGCAACGCTTCGAGCCGGTATTCGCGGCCGATCTGGACCGCGCCGGGCAGCGCGCCCTGCGCAGTCGGATTGATCGCCGCGGCTATGCCTACGTCGCTCAGGACCGCATCAAGCTCTCGACCACGCCGGTGATGCTGGACCGCAGCGGCAGCGCGCTGGGACCGCGCTCGATGGTGATGCGCGTGTTCGCCTTGGCATCAGCAACTGGATATGAAGTGATCCCCGGCGGGCTGACGCGGGTCGCCGGCCAGCTCGGCGACGAAGTGGTGTCGATGCAGCGCGGCGGACGCAGCAAGGACACCTGGGTGATGGGCGCGTTGCCCGTCGCCGATGAGTTGCCGCAGACCACCATCGCCTCGCCCAGCCGGGTCGATCTACAAGTGCTGTCGCGGACGCTGGAGAACCTGTTCTGGCTGGGCCGCAACAGCGAGCGCTGCGATGCCCATTTACGCGTGCTGCGCTCGATGCTCAAACAGCTGCGCGGATCCCGTTCTTTGATCGCCCGGCGCAGCCGGCGTATCGCCCAGGCTATACACATCGTCCCCGACGCCAAGAACCACGCTACCGCTGTGATGGCGGCAATCACTGACGAGAGCTGGTCGGGCAGCTTGCGCCATTGCCTCAACAATCTGATCTGGTCCGCCACCGAAGTGCGCGCGGTGCTGTCAAAGGACAACTGGCGAACCGTGCGCGAGTTGAAGAAGGTGAACGCCGAACTGGCCAACAAGACGGACGCGGACGCCATGTTGACTCTGCTCAATCGCGTGGCGCTGGCATTGGCGGCGATGACTGGCTTCGCGCTGGGTGGCATGACCCGTGATCGCGGCTGGCAGTTTCTTATCGCCGGTCGCAGCCTTGAGTATTTGCGTCAGCAGTCGTCGCTGCTGACCAAGGCGCTGTCCAGCAAGCGGATCGAAACCGAAACCCTGAGCTGGCTGCTGGATCTTTCGCGCAGCACGATTACCTTTCGCCGCCGCTATCAGTCGGCACCGCAGCTGTCGGCGATGCTCGATCTGATCACCGTCGACGCCAGCAATCCGCACTCCATCCGCTCGCATATCGACATCCTGCTGGATGCGTTGGTGGCGCTGGATGGCGGGCCGGAGCTGATTGACCCGTTGCGCGAGGCGCGTGAAAAAATGCTGCGATTGGACTGTTTCTCCGGCTCGGCGGCGCCGCAGCTGGCCGCCTACTTCAGCGAATTGACGGCCTGCCTGCGGACGCTGGGCGAGCGTCTGACCCATACCTATTTTGTCCACATCCGCTCCGCCGGTCGCGCGACCTACTTCGCATGAGCATGAGCCGGCCATTTATATGAGCAAGCCAAAAGCGCTCAGCGCCCGCTACAACGTCGAACATGTCACTGACTATGCCTACCCGCAGCCGGTGTCGCTATCGCAACAGTTGATCCATCTGGAACCGCGCGGATTGCCGTGGCAGCACTGCATCGGCTGGCAGCTGCACTGTGACCCGACGCCTTCAAGCGAGCGCCGTGAAACCGATGCATTCGGCAATCCACTGACTCGCCTTGACTTCAACGTTCCGCACGAGTCGCTGCGCATTCGTAGTCATATGCAGATCGAGGTCAAGCCGCGCGAGATTTTTTCGCCGGCATCGAAGGCGACAGGCTGGGAGCAGGTGCGTGAAAGTCTTCGCTATCGCGCCGGTCGGCGGTTGAATGCTGCGGAGCTTGACGACGGTCGCTATCGCTTTCGCTCGCCCTTCGTGCCGATCGGAATGGCCTATCAGCGCTACGCGCAGCCCTGCTTTACTCCGCGCCGACCACTCAACGAGGTGGCCACCGCGCTGATGCGCAAGATCCACCGTGAGTTCAAGTACGACGCGGCTGCCACCCACATCGCCACACCGCTCGCCGATGTGCTGCGCCTGAAGCACGGTGTCTGTCAGGACTTTGCCCACCTGATGATCGCCTGCCTACGCTCGTACGACTTGCCGTGTCGCTACGTCAGCGGCTACTTGCTTACGCATCCGCCGGCCGGCAAGCCACGTCTGGTCGGTGCCGATGCCTCACACGCCTGGGTGGCGGTCTTTTGCCCACCATTGGGATGGCTGGAATTCGATCCGACCAACAACGCGATGCCTGGCCTCGACCACATCGTGCTCGGTTGGGGGCGCGATTTTGGCGACGTGTCGCCACTGCGCGGAGTGATCCTGGGTGGCGGCAATGCCAGCGCCCCGAAGGTGGAGGTCACGGTCACGCCAGTCGATGGCATCCCGACATGACCGACACGGCCCGTCCGCTGATACTCGGCAGCGCGCCTGTGCTCTTGCCTTCGTGACTCATTCGCTGGTGTCAGCGCCCTTGCTGCGCACGTATACCGATTTCGCGCTGCTGCCGGGCGTGCCGCGATCTTCCACGGCGAAGTGCTTGGCTTGGCTTTTCAGCAAGTCGCTGAGCTTGCGGTGGCCGTACAAGCGAGGATCGAAGTCGGGGCGAATCTTGTTCAAGTAGCTACCGACGGCGCCCAAGTGCGCCCAGCCGGCGTCGTCAGAGGCTTCCTCAATCGCCTGCTGGATCAAGGCCAGCGGCGCTGCGGCTTTCTTGCTCGCAGATGGTGGGTTCTCAATGGCGGGAGCGGCGGCTTGAGCAACCGGTGCTGCATGGGTGGCAACAGGCAGCGGGTTGGCATCCGCCCGCTTGGCCTTTTTCGGTTTGTTGGCTGGCTTGCTGCTGACGACTTCTGGCTTGGGTGCGGCGACGACTGAGCGCAACACTTCGGTGTAGACAAATTTGTCGCAGGCCTGCACGAAGGCGTCCGGCGTCTTGCGTTCGCCGAAGCCATACACCGTCAAACCTTCTTCGCGCAGACGTTGCGCCAAGCGGGTGAAGTCGCTGTAGCTGGAGACCAGACAAAAACCGTCAAACCGGCCGGTGTACATCAGGTCCATAGCGTCGATGATCAGCGCGCTGTCGGTGGCATTCTTGCCGGTGGTATAGGCGAACTGCTGCACCGGTTGGATCGAGTGTTTCAGCAACACTTTTTTCCAGCCGCCCTGCTGCTGCGAAGTGAAGTCCCCATAAATGCGCCGCACGCTGGCGACACCGTAACGCGCCACTTCTTCGAGCAGACCATTGATGGCCGAGGATTGCGCGTTGTCCGCGTCAATCAGTACGGCGAGGCGGCGCTGGTCATCGTCTTGATCGCCGCGATTTTTGGTGGGTGATTTCATCGTTGGTCCTATCGCTGATCGTGTGGACAATGTGCTCGTTGCAAACTGTCAGAGTGAGGTGGACGCGCCGTGGTGCTCGCGGCAGTCGATCCACTCCACTTCGGTAACCACATTGTGCAGCCCGACATCCCACGCCTCAGTGTGAAGCGTGGCTGCCTCTTGCAACGCGTAGCCGACCCCAATCAATTGCGGGCGATTACCGGGCGCTGCACCCGCAAGCGATGCCAAGCTGCGGTCGTAGTAGCCACCACCACTGCCCAAGCGCGAACCATCGCGATTGAAGGCAAGCAGGGGCAACAGAATGACATCGATGGCCGTGAGTTCGACGGCGACCCCTGCCTCGGGCTCGGGAATTCCGAAGCGATTGGCGACCACCGCATCGCCCGGTCGCCATGGCACAAAGTCGATGCAACGCTCCGCCCTGACGCGAGGCAACAAGTAAGTGAATGCGGGGCGCCCCGCGAGTAGAAGATGCAGCGGCAATTCGCCATCGCAGGCCCAGTAGCCGGCGATTACTTTTGGTTCTGAGAACGCTTGGATATGTGCGCGCAGCCGCTCGGCGACCGCCTCGGCCGCGGCGAGGCGGGCACGCGCTGGAAGCGCGCGTCGCGCGGCGCGCATGCTGGCGCGAAGCGTCGGTCGGTCAGCGGAGCTCATGGGGCGATCAGAAGTAGGAGTCACGCCAGTGTCTGGCGGTACGTTTCGTTGCGCAAGCCAAGTGTGCAACCCAAGCGGTGCTGAGTTGGACCGACGCACGCGACTCAGCTTGGCGTCGACAAGAAAAGGTGCGTCCTCCGCCGTGCCGATGCGCACCGAACGACCTTGATCCGTTGGGATCAGGGGGGACAGCTTACTCGGCGTTGGGCTTCCCGCTCGTGGCGGGCCTGCTCACCGGCCGGGTATCACAATCCCGGGGTCATTCATTAGGGTCAAGGCAAATGTAAGATACGCCGTCGAACACGGCAGGGGACGCACACGGAGTGTAGCAGTGCGACGTTAACGCGGCGCGAGCGTCGATGGTGTCGGGGTCGCCGGGGTTGACCCGGATTGGCATTGGCAGCGAAGAACGAAATTGGTCACATGCTGCGACCATCCCCCAGAACCGTCACTCCGGCGAATGCCGGAATCCACGACCGGGACTACGTTTGCAGTTCTTGCTCTCTCTGCGTCAAGAGCCTTCGCAAACTTTGCTTTTCGACTACAGCCGAGCAGCTGACAAGCGCTGAACGCGGAAGCGTAAAGAGGCGAAAAGACCACTGGTGGCAAGTCACATGCTCAACGCAATGCGGGTGGATTCCGGCTTTACTCGCGCTGCGCGCTCGCCCTTCGGGCCAGCTTCGCTGTTCGCTCGCTTCGCTCACAGTCGCCGGAATGACGAGCCGCTATTGGGAGTCCTTGGACTCTTTCTAGCTCTTGCCGACGCCCGCTTGCAGCAAGCCATCAAGACGCGCATTGAGCTCGCCCAAGCTGCGCGTCAAGGCTTCCCGGCTGCGGCCTTCGGATTCGCGCAGGCCAATCAACTCGTGTGCAAGATTCAAAGCGGCCAACACGAACACCCGATCCAGCGTGGCATTGCGGTTGCTCGCCTTGACCTCGCGCAGTTGATCGTCAATCAAACTCGCCGCTGCCAATAGGCCGGCCTTTTCCTCGGGCGGACAACCGACCAGATAATCGCGATCCAGCAAGCGGACGCTGACCGGCTCGCTCATGCGTTGTGTTCCAGCGATTTGAGCCGTTGAATCATCGCTTCCACCCGCGACCGCGCTTGTTCGTTCTTGCTGAGCAGCGCCGCACGCTCACTCATCAGTTGCTCCTGACTGGCGCGCAGGCTGCGATTTTCGTCGCCCAAGCGGCGCGTGATCTCCGCCAAACGCTCAACCTTGTCGCGCAAAGCGGTCAGTTGGTCCAGCGGATCGGGACGAGTCATGGCAGCGACAATAGGGCGGCGGTCTGGAGCGGTCAAGAAGCACTCACGCGAAGCGTCCGCCGATGGTGCCCAAACAGGTGGGGCTCCAGTCGCGGATGAAGTCGATGCAGCGGGTGTCATCGAGCGGCCACGACAGCCAATAGCCTTGGATTTCGTCGCAGCCTTGTTCGTTCAAATAACCGATCTGATCGATGGTCTCGGCTCCTTCGGCGACTACGTTCAAGCCTAGCGAATGGGCCATGGTGATGATGGTCGCGGTGATCGCTTCATCGTCGGGATCGGTAGTGAGGTCGCCCACAAACGCCTTGTCGATCTTCAAGGTATCGATCGGCAATCGCTTGAGGTAAATCAGCGACGAGTAACCGGTGCCGAAGTCGTCAATTGCCAGTGACACGCCGAGGCTCTTGAGCGCGCGCATCGCCAGAATCGCCTGCTCGGCATTCGCCATGACCATGCTTTCGGTGACTTCCAACTCAATGCGGTTGGCCGGCACGTTGCATTCCTCAAGCACCGCCGCCACGCGCTCGGGCAAATGCCCACGCAGCAATTGCAGCACCGAAATATTGATCGCCATCACCAGATCGTTGAAGCCCGCGCGGCGCCAGCGGGCCAAGGTCATGGCGGCTTCCCGCAGCACCCACTCACCAATGGCCACGATCAAGCCCGTTTCTTCGGCCAACGGAATGAAGACGGCGGGGCTGATCGGTCCAAGCTCGTCGCTGTTCCAACGCAACAGCGCTTCGACGCCGGTGATGCGACGCTCTTGCAATGACAGCTTGGGCTGGAACAGCAGGCTGAACTCGCCGCGGTCCAATGCCTTGCGCAATGCCGCCATCATGCTGGCGCGCCGGCGTGTTTCGGCGTCCATGGCCTCGGTGTACATCTGCCACGTATTGCGACCGCGATCCTTGGCCTGATACATCGCGGTGTCGGCGAATTTGAGCAAATCGTTGGGTGAGGAAGCGTGGTCGGGATATAACGCCACACCGATCGAGGGCGAGATGCTGGTCTCAGCGCGGCCCTCAATTTCCAGCGGTGCATCGAACGCGGCAACGATGCGTGCCGCCATTTGTTCGGCGGCCGCGGCATCGGCCAAGTCCTCGAGCACCACCGTGAATTCATCGCCACCGAGGCGAGCGACGGTATCGATTTCACGCACGGTCTCTTGCAAGCGCGCGGCCGCCGCTTTCAGCAAGCGATCACCGGCGGCGTGACCCATCGAATCGTTGATGTCTTTGAACCGATCCAGATCCAGAAACAGCACACCCACGCGCGAGTTGGCACGCCGCGCACGCGCCACCGCGCGCTCCAAGCGTTCTGCCAGCAAGGTGCGATTGGGCAGGCCGGTTAGGGTGTCGTAGTTGGCCAGATAGCGCAGTTCGAGTTCGGCGCGTTTCTGATCGGTGATGTCGGCGACGACGGCCACAAAGTGGGTGCGAGCGCCGAGTTTGTCGCAGACTTCTGAAAGTTCGATCCAGCCAAGAAATTCGTCGCCACCCTTGCGGCGTTGCCAGATTTCGCCCTTCCAGTGACCTTCGAGCTCGGTGGTCTCGCGTAGCTGATGGTAGAACTCGACGTGTTGCTGGGTGCTGTCCAGCAAGCTGCTGGGCTTGCCGAGCACTTCGGCTTCGGTATAGCCGGTGATCCGCGAGAATGACGGATTGACCGACACAAATCGGAACTCAAGATCGACCACCGCCACGGCTTCCGACATGCTGCTAAGCACTTCGGTGGCGATGCGGCGCTCACGTTCAGCGTCGCGGCTGTAAGTGATGTCACGCGCGGTACCTGCAATACGCAAAGCGTTGTTCTGGGTATCGCGTTCGACCACCTTGCCGCGCGAGCGCACCCAGATCCAATCGCCGCGCGCATTGCGAACGCGGTGTTCGGATTCGAATGCTGGGGTCTGCCCGGTGATGTGCGCTTGTAGCAGCGCTTGCACGCGACCGAGATCATCTGGATGTACTGCGCGGGCGCGCCAATCGTCGGTGGACAGGTCTTCTTCCATCGCCCGTCCGAGCAATTGGTCGGCACCGATCCGATGCACGACGTTGGAGAGGATGTCCCAATCCCAGAACTCGTCGCCCGAGCCCCACAAGGCCAGTTTCAGGCGCTCTTCGCGTTGCGCGATTTGTCGCAACATGGCCACTTCGGATTGCCGACGACCGCGCTGCATTCGCAACACCAGTCCAATGGCGAGCAAGCCCAGCAGGCCATAGCCAACGCGCGCGGACGCGCTATTCCACCATTCTGGAATCACTCGCAGTGGCAGACTGAGTTCGTGCTCGCTCCAGACGCCATCACTGTTGCTGCCGCGCACGCGCAAGGTGTAATTGCCGGCGTCCAAGTTGGTATAGGTCGCCTCGCCACCGCTGCCGTGACGCACCCAATCGTTGTCGAAGCCGTCCAAGCGGTACTCGACGCGAGTGCCGTGGGGCTCGGCAAAATCCAGCGCAGCAAAGCGAAGGCGCAGCAGGCGCGCCGACTGCGGCACGTCGATCTGGGTCAGCTCGCGCAGAAATTGTTGGGGCGCACCGCTATTACCAACTTGCAGACTGGTCAATACCACTGGCGGCGCATAGGTGCTGGCGACGATGTCGGCCGGCTCAAACAGGTTAATGCCTTGAATGCCGCCAAACAGCAGACGACCGTCGCTCAGCGCGAGTTGCGCGCCGCCATTGAATTCCAATTCTTGCAGGCCATCAGCCATGCCGTAGTGACTGACGACATGCGTGCCGGGATCGAAGCGGGTAATGCCCAGATTGTTGCTCATCCACAGCTTGCCCGCGCTGTCTTCGAGCACGCTATAGACGGTGGCGATGAGCGAGCCTTCAGCGGCGTTCTGGTGCTCAAAGCGCAAGCGTGAAGCGGCGCCCGACTCACTTTTCCGATCTTCGATCACCCGATCCAAGCCGCCGTGGTTGGCCACCCACAGCTGACCATCCTTGGTTTGCAGCACCGCACGCACCAGATTGTTCGACAAACTGCTGGCATCACCGGGACGGTGTGCATGCCGCTCGGCATTGCCGGTCTTTGGATCGAGCACGAACAAGCCATCCAAGGTGCCAATCCACAAGCGCGCGCGATCATCTTCAAACAGACTGAGGATGGTGCTGTTGCCCAAGCCGTCGGGCAGATCCGGGTTGGGCCCAAAGCGTCGCCACTCGCCGCTGGCCGGGGTATATGCGAGCAATCCAGACGACGTGGTCCCTGCCCAAAGGGTGCCGTCGCGAGCCCTCAACAAGCAGCGGTACTGCGGCTCCTTGCTGGCAGTGGTAGTGGCGTCGCCGTTCGCGGTGAGTGACAAGCGTCGCGATGTTGCGCCGGTCGGATCCAAATCCACCAATCCACGATCCGTGGCGACCACGACGTTCATTTCCTGTCCGCGGGCGAGACCGACGATGCGCAAGTTGCGTGTGGCGGCAGGGTCCAACGCCAGCGCCGATGCGAGTGGCTGGATGAACTCTTCAACAGCCCCGTTGGCCAACTCAATGCGCTTCAAACTGCCCGCATTGGTGCCAGCCCAGATAACTCCCGGCTCTGCTTCCAACAGGCTGCGAAAGTTATTGCTGGCCGGGTTCTCGCCGATGTTTGCGGGGTCGATCAGCAGACTGAAGCGTGCGCCGGTGGTCGGCGTCGTTGCCAAACCAAAGGCCTCGCCACCGACCCACAGCAGACCGCCGGCATCGATCATCATCGAAGACACTTGCGAATCGTGCAGGCTGCCCGGAATCGCCGGATTGGCATCGAAGCGCTTGCCGATGCCGCTGTCTGGATCAAGCCGCAGCAGCCCACCTGCATAAAGACCAAGCCACAGTCGTCCGTCGGCATCGGCGACGATTTGACGAACCGCCGGCACTGGATCGCCACCGTGGAGCAGCACTGGCCGCAGCACGTCGTCGTCGCCGAGTTGCATCAATCCGTCGATACCGCCGACCCAGACTCGCTGCTGGCCATCGCGATGCACCGCCAAGATCAATCGGCTGGTGCCGATGCGTTCGCCGCGTTGGGTGAGCGGGTCGATGCGGAACAGACCGTCGTCGGTGGCGGCGAGCAAGCGCTTGGTCGCATCCAGCGCAAGGCTCATCGAGCGCGGCACGCCACGCTTCTCGTTACGAACGGTGTTGGCGATCCGCAGCACTTCGACACGGCGACCGCTGTCCAACTCAAAGCGTTCGATGCCAGCGGCAGTACCTACCCAGAGGCCGCCGTCAGTGGCCGCAATCGCCAGTACCCGATCCCGCATCGGATCGTTGCGCAAGGTCGCGGTTCGCGCCTCGCCGGTCACCAGATCGATGGAGGTCAGAAAATGGCCGTTGGTGCCGGTCCACAGGCGGCCGCGGCCATCCAAGGCCAAGGCGGTGACA
This sequence comes from Pseudoxanthomonas sp., assembly GCA_031408455.1. Lineage (GTDB taxonomy): Bacteria > Pseudomonadota > Gammaproteobacteria > Xanthomonadales > Xanthomonadaceae > JANNWF01. The sequence continues at coordinate 11,454 of JANNWF010000302.1, forward strand.
AAGCTCTCGGGCAAGCCGCCGGGTTCACCGTGATTGCCGCCAATTTGCTGTAGCTCTTGGCCGTCGAAGCGCTGCAAACCTGCCTGCGTGCCTATCCACACAAAACCTTGATCGTCTTGCACCAGCGCTTGAACACTGCGTTGCAGCAGCCCTTGGCTGGCGCTGACGCGAGAGAATTGGTAATCACGACGGGCAGCGTTGGCAGCGGTGGTTAGCAGCAAAACGGCAAGCGCCAGCAACGACAGCCACGTGCCTAGGCAGCGGTCAGGGACACGCACCCTTTGGCGTTGCGACCCCCGAGGCATGCCCTTCCTTGATTTCGTGCTGTGCGGTCTTGAAGTGTAGGCCAACACCAGCGCCTTGACGCAAGGGCTTTGCCAAAGCCAACACCAGCGCCTTGACGCAAGCGCCTTGCAAATGCCGATAAAGCTCGGGCGTGCTTTTCAGGTCAAGGAAAGCGATCCAAGCCCGATCAGCGATTGCGGCCCGCGCCGTGCATCTCAACTGATCCCGGTGCCTCACCCGTGGCTGGCAGCTCGAAGGTGCGCTGCTACACTCGCCTCCTTACCTTGGAATGCTCTGTGTCCAGTCGGCCATTACCCGCTTTTGAACCCGTCCAAACCGCGCTGGTCGCACTGGCATTGGGCGTTGATGCCGACGAGCTACATGGCTCCCTGTGCGGCTATGTCACTGGCGGCGGTCAATGCCGGCCGACCGCTTGGCCTGAGCAGCTCGCCTTGGATGCTGTCGACGCGGTGGCCTTGAGCGCCGAACAGCCCTTGGGACAGCTGTTTGCAAGCAGCCTGGCGCAACTCGCCGATGACTCTGTGAGTTTCCAGCTGCTGCTGCCCGAGCAAGCGCCGCTGAGCGAGCGCGCCGACGCGCTGCTGCAGTGGTGCCGGGGATTTCTCGGTGGCTTTGGGCTGGCGCGTGGAAGGACCCACTCCGAGGACGCGGCCGAAGCACTCGCCGATCTTGGCCGCATTGCCGGCACCGTGGTGACCTTCGAAGATCCCGAGCAAGACGAAGAATCGTTGGAAGAGCTGATCGAATTTGTCCGGATTGCGGTGTTGCTGCTGAACGACGATCAAGCGGATGACGACGAGCAGCCAATGGCTTCGCTCAATCCCTCCCGTTTGCACTGAACATCCATTGCAGATGTTCGAATCCGACTAGACCAAGGCCGTCATGATCAAACCAGCCGAATTCGCTCGTCGCCGTCGCCAGTTGATGCGGATGGCAGGCAATGACGCCATTCTGATTTTGCCAGCAGCCACTGAGCGCTTTCGCAACAGCGACAGCCACTATCCATTTCGGCAGGACAGCGATTTTCTCTATCTCACCGGATTCAACGAGCCTGAAGCGGTATTGGTGCTGGTGCCGGGCCGCAAGCATGGCGAGGCCCTGTTGTTTTGTCGCGAGCGCAATCCCGAGCGCGAAGCATGGGATGGGCCGCGCGCAGGCACCGAAGGCGCGGTAGCGAATTTCGGCATGGATGATGCCTATCCATTTTCTGATCTTGACGACATCCTGCCCGGACTGATCGAAGGCCGCTCGCGGGTGTATTACCACCTCGGTCGTGACGCCGAGTTCGATCTCAAGTTGATTGGCTGGGTCAATCGTGTGCGCGCGCAGATCAAGCAAGGCGCGCAGCCACCGCACGAGTTCTTGGCGCTGGGTCACCTGCTGCATGACCTGCGTCTATTTAAGAGTCGCGATGAGATCGCGTTGATGAAAAAAAGCGCCGCGATCGCTGCTGAAGCGCATGTGCGGGCCATGCAAGCGGCGCGCGCCGGCATGTACGAATACGAGATCGAAGCCGAGCTGATTCATAGCTTCCGTCGCCGTGGTGCGGTGCCTTCCTACGAGCCCATCGTCGGTGCGGGTGGCAACGCCTGCGTGCTGCATTACCGCGCCAACAATGCGCTGTTGCGCAGTGGCGATTTGTTGCTGATCGATGCCGGTGCCGAGCTGCATGGCTACGCCTCGGATATCACCCGCACCTTTCCCATCGATGGTCGCTTCTCGACTGCTCAGCGTGCGATCTATGCCTTGGTACTGAAGGCGCAGTTGGCGGCGATTGCAGCGGTACGCCCCGGCGCTTGCTGGATCACGCCGCACGACACCGCTGTGCGCGTGCTGACCGAAGGCATGCTTGAACAGGGGTTGCTGAAGGGCAGTCTGGCGCAGTGTTTGAAGGACGAAAGCTATAAGCGCTTCTACATGCACAAGACCGGCCATTGGATTGGCCTAGATGTGCATGACGTCGGCGACTACCGCATCGATGGCAAGTACCGCTTGCTTGAGCCGGGCATGGTCCTGACCATCGAGCCGGGCATCTACATCGCCGCCGATAGCAAGGGCGTGGCGGCGAAGTGGCGTGGTATCGGCGTGCGCATCGAGGATGACGTGCTGGTCACCGCAAATGGCTGCGAAGTATTGAGCGGGGGCGTGCCGAAGGCGGTGGATGAGATCGAAGCCTTGATGACTGCCAACCAGCTCGCGGCCTGAGCCATGTCGATTGGCGCAGAACCAAGTGGTCAAGTGGTCATCGCCTATTTGCGCGATTTGCAAGATCGACTGTGCAGCAGTCTGAGCGCCGCCGACGGCGCAGCAGAATTTCACGAAGACATTTGGCAACGCGCCGAGGGCGGCGGAGGGCGCTCGCGGGTGCTTAAAAATGGCGCACTGTTCGAACAAGCCGGCGTGGGTTACTCGGAAGTGTCGGGCCCACGCTTGCCTCCCTCCGCTTCACTGCATCGCCCTGAGCTTGCCGGCGCGGCGTGGCGGGCGAGCGGCGTGTCCTTGGTGCTGCATGCGCACAATCCCTACGTGCCCACCACGCATATGAACGTGCGCCACTTCCAAGCGCTGCGTGATGGCGAGGAAGTCGCGTGGTGGTTTGGCGGGGGTTTTGACTTAACGCCGTTCTATCCATTTGCAAGCGACGTGCGGCACTGGCATCGCGTCGCCCAAACCGCTTGTGCGCCCTATGGCGACGACGTCTACGCCCAGCACAAGCAGGCCTGCGACGAGTACTTCTTCCTCCGCCATCGTAATGAAACCCGCGGGGTTGGCGGCTTGTTTTTTGATGATCTCAGCCGCTGGGGCTTTGAGCGTTGCTTCGCTTACTTGCGCGATGTTGGCAATGCCTTCCTGCCCGCGTACTTGCCGATTGCCGAGCGCCGCCGTGACACGCCATTCGGTGAACGCGAGCGCGAGTTTCAGCTGTATCGGCGTGGTCGTTATGTCGAGTTCAACCTGGTCTGGGATCGCGGTACCTTATTTGGCTTGCAGAGCGGCGGCCGCACCGAATCAATCCTGATGAGCTTGCCGCCGCGGGTGCGCTTTGAGTACAGCTATGCGCCTGAGCTTGGCTCGCCCGAGGCAGCGTTGAGCGATTTCTTGCGGCCACGCGATTGGCTGAACGAAGCGGACGAGTAGCGGACGCGGTCGAACACCAGACCGCCATACGTCCGCCCGTTGTCCTTAAGCCCGTCATTCCGGCGCACGCCGGAATCCACTTGCTTGCACCGAGGCCAGACCGTGGATTCCGGCGTGCGCCGGAATGACGATGAGGCAAGTGCTGCCTCGAGGAACCATTCCAAATAGGCAGGCATCCAACCGATTACCCAAAAAGAAACCCCGCCGGCGAGGGGGCGCCGACGGGGTTAGGGATAGAGGCCAGATAGGGGAGGACCTGACCTCTGTCGATTCACCCTAGGGGGGAGGGATGAATCTGCTGGGGACGTTGCGTCACCCGCATGCATAGATTACGGATCGCCCCTGAAGGTTCAGTGATGCAGTGCTGAATAAACGTTAAAGTTCAGCATTGATTAAGTCGAAAATCGCGGTAAGCGTGCGTTTGTTCACATTCCGTGACAACGAGGCGAACACGCGGTGATGGTGTGAGGGTGCATGCGACATGCCGCGCTAGTGCTTCATCTGCGCGCCTGCGCATAGCTGATGAGGTCCTCTGGCGAAATGCGGATGGCGGCACCGGTGGGGCAGGAGCGTACGCAGGCGGGGCCGCCGGAGACGCCTTTGCACATGTCGCACTTCACCGCTTTCTTCTCGTTGGCGGTGCCGTCGGTGGCATAGGGCGATTCGCCGGGGCCGGAGCCCAAGCCAAACATCAGCCACGCCAGCAATCCTGGCTTTTTGCCTTTCTTGCCGCTCATGTGAATGACGCCGTAGGGGCAGTTGCGTTCGCAGTTGCCGCAGCCGATGCAGTTGTCGGCGATGAAGACTTCGCCGTCAGGCGCACGCTTGATCGCATCGGGCGGACAGTCCTTCATGCAGTGCGGGTGCTCGCAGTGGCGGCACGAGGTCGGCACATGCACCGAGGCAAACGTAGGGCCGGCTTCGCGATTGAGCCGTGAGGTGCCGCCGTGGGTTTCAGCGCAGGCTTTTTCGCAATTGTCGCAGCGCACGCATAAAGACTCATCGATCAAAAGAACGTCGGTCGCTTCGCCCACGCCTTGCTGCATCAGGAAGCTGATGATGTCGCCGCCGCTGCTGGCGGCGGTTTGCATGGCCAGATTGGCCGCGGTGCGCATGCGGTATTCGCCTTGCATGCGCATGCGCAGATTGGGATCGCGTGCCATCAATTTGCTGAAGCTGGCCGCATTCAAGCGAATCGTTTCGGTCGCCACGGCGGCGCGCGCGGTGGCCGAGCGCTTCGATTCACCGAGCAAGGCCATCTCGCCCACGTAGTTGCCGGCCGGCACGTACGACAGCACGACTTCCTTGCCACCGATCAGCCGCGAGATGGTCAGCGAGCCAACCCGGACCAGATGCAGCGCGTCGCCGGTATCTCCTTCGTTGAACAGCACCTCGTCAGGTTGCAGGCGCGTGATCTGTGCTTCGGCAACGATGTCCGCCAGCACTTCGGCCCGTGCGGTCGGCGCAAAGCGCTGCTGAATCGCGCGGGTAATGAACACCAGATCGATGTCGCGCTTGACGGCGTTGACCGAGTTGACCAGCTTGGCCATCGAGCGGCGCGGCGTTTCCACCAGCACCGCGCCGGATCCGGCAAACACCGAGGCCATGCGGCGGCGGCCGGAGATCAGGCTCATCTCACCAAAGAACTCACCCTTTTCCAAGGTGATCCGCTGGCGGGTGTCGGCATTGACCTCGACCTCGACCGAGCCTTCAACGATGCAGAAGAAGCTGTTGGTGTAGTCGTTGCGATCAAACACCGCCTCGCCCGGTTTGGGCGTGCGGATGGCGGAATCGATCATGAACTCACGCAGTTGCAGTGGGGTGATGTGTGAGAGCAACCGCACATTATTCTGAATCCGCGCCAGCGACGCTTCGACACTGACAAACCCCGGCGAGCCGCTAAATTTCGCTCGCAGCAAGGGTTCGTCGGCGGGCTCGACTTTTTCGCCGAGGATGTACTCGACGACTTCATAGCCCTGATTCATTGCCTGCTTGATCAGCGGATAGCCGCCTAGCGCACCGACGATATACAGGCCGGGCACATTGGACTCGTACTGCGCGCTGATCGCCGGGACCGAGGCCGGGTCCTTGTTTGGAAACACGACGCCGCAGCGCTCGACAAAGCCGCGTGGGGCGGTGGCACCGAGGCGACCGATCACCCGATCCACCAGGATTTGCGCGCGTCCTTTTGGCGTTGCGAGGGTCAATCGACCGGGCTTGCGGCCGACGCTGAGCGCCTCGACTTTTTCAGGCTCCGCGCCGTAGTAACAATGCACGCTGCCATCCTCAATGGCTTTCAGAATGCCGTCGAGATTGCCTTGCTTGGCGCGGGCGAACTCGTCGCGACGATTGACGATGATGACGTGGTTGGACTTGGCGAGGGCGAGCGCGTTTTCGATCGCCGCGTCGCCGGCACCGATCACCACGATGGTCTCGCCGTAGTACTCATCCGGATCGTCGAGCTGATACTGGACGAAGGGCAAGTCTTCGCCAGCCACGCCGAGCTTGCGAATGTTGCCCTGCAGGCCGATCCCCATCACTACCGCATCGGCCTCGACCGAGCCGCCGCCAAAGGCGATCACGAAGTGGCCCTGCGGCTGCTTCTTGATCGACGTGACCTCGCAATTGTGGCGGATGTTGATCGAGAGTCGTGCCGCACCTGCATCCCACGCACCCAGGATTGCTTCGCGACTGCCTGCCTTGAAGGGCACCGGCGAGCGCAACGGCAGAATGCCGGGCTCGTCCATCACGTGCTTGCCCTTCTGATAGCGGTAGATGGTGTTGGACAGGTGCGACTCGGCTTCCAGCAGGATATGCGGGATGCCACGTTCGGCGGCCCGCGCTGCCGCCGACAGTCCGCCCGGGCCGGATCCAACCACCGCTATGCGATAGCGTTCGGCCATCTCACGTTCTCTTCACAAATGTTTAGGCCGCAATCATAGCAATCGCGTCGGGCTTGACCTTATTCGGCGGCGCGGTAACGCAGACCTTGCCCAGTGCTGGACGGCCCCAACTCGCTCAATGCGCCTCATCCCAATTGCTGCCAGTGCCGACATCGACCACCAGTGGCACGCGCAAACTGGCAGAGGCCTGCATCAAGCCGCGTACCTCGGCACACAGCGTGTCGGAGAAGTCAGCATCCACCTCAAACACCAGCTCATCGTGGACCTGCATGATCATCAGCGCGCGTCCGGCATGCGGCAGCAGCCAGTCGTGCACGCGGCGCATGGCGATCTTGATGATGTCGGCGGCGGTGCCTTGCATCGGTGCGTTGATCGCTGCGCGCTCGGCGCCGGCGCGTTGCGCGGCGTTCCTAGAGTGGATTTCGACCAGTTGCAGACGACGCCCGAACACGGTTTCCACAAAGCCGCGCTCATGCGCGCTCTTGCGGGCAGCTTCCATATAGCGGCGGACGCCGGGATAGCGCGAGAAATACAGGGCGATGTAGTCCTGCGCTTCGCCGCGCGAAATGCCCAGCTGTCGCGCCAGTCCAAATGCGCCCATGCCATACATCAAGCCAAAATTGATGGCCTTGGCCGCGCGCCGTTGTTCGCCACTGACATCGGCGAGCGCGACTCCGAACACTTCCGCTGCGGTGGCGCGGTGCACGTCGAGCCCGCCGTCAAAGGCGGTCAACAAGTTCGGATCTTCGGACAGGTGCGCCATGATCCGCAGCTCGATCTGCGAGTAGTCGCAGGCAACGATCCGCCGGCCCGGCGGGGCGACAAACGCGCGCCGAATGCGCCGGCCGTCTTCCGAACGAATCGGGATGTTCTGCAAGTTGGGATCGGTCGATGACAACCGTCCGGTGGCAGCACCGGCTTGGTGATAACTGGTGTGCACGCGGCCGGTGGTCGGGTTGATCATCTCCGGCAGCTTGTCGGTGTAGGTGCTGCGCAGCTTGGCCAAACCGCGATGGTCGAGAATCAATCGCGGCAATTCATGCAGCTCAGCTATCGCTTCCAGCGCTTCTTCGTTGGTGCTGGGTTGGCCGCTGGGCGTCTTGACGCCCGGCCGCAGCTTGAGCTCGTCAAACAGCAAGGCAGCCAGTTGTTTGGGCGAGTCGAGATTGAAGTGGCGACCGGCCACTTCAAACGCACGCTGTTGCGTCGCCAACATGCGTTTGCTCAAGTCCGCGCTTTGTCGACGCAGCTCGGCGGCATCGATCAGCACGCCGTTGGCTTCGATGGCGGTGAGCACCGGCACCAAGGGCATTTCGATCTCGCGATACACCCTCTCAAGCGTGGGTTCTGTGGCCAGCTTTTTTGCCAGTTCACACTGCAAGCGCAGGGTGATATCGGCGTCTTCGGCGGCGTATGCGGTGGCCTGTTCCAAGGCGACGTCGGCAAACGAAATCTGCTTGGCACCCTTGCCCGCCACATCTTCAAAGCGAATGGTTCGATAGCCCAGATAGCGTTGCGCCAGCGAATCCATGTCGTGACGCTGACCCGCGGCTTGCCAGACCGCACTGGCCAGCATGCTGTCTTCCGCGTAGCCCGCAACGTCGACGCCGTAACGCCGCAGCACATGCAGGTCGTACTTGCCGTGTTGGCCGAGCTTGGGTTTGCTGGGGTCGGTCAGCAGTGGCCGTAGCGCGTCCAGCACGAGGGCCTGTTCAAGTTGTTTGGGCGCGCCTGGAAAACGGTGCGCGAGCGGGATATAGCAGGCGTGGCCGCTTTCAACCGCCAAACTGATGCCGACCAGATTGGCCTGCATGGCATCCAGCGCATCGGTTTCGGTATCAAACGAAATCAGTGGTGCGGCCTGCAGCCGCGCGATCCATTGATCGAGTTGCTCGCTGGTGAGTACGCACTGGTACTCGCCTTGACTGGCAAGCGTGGGATCCAGCGCGCCTGCATCGGTGCTGCCCGCCGCGACTGCGCCACGGCCTCGCGCACGGCCAGGCTCCGCCGCAGTCGTCTGCGTACGAGTGGGGCCTTCCAACTCCCGCAGCAACTGGTTGAAGCCATAACGCGTGTACAGATCGCGCAGCGCCGCCTGATCGCGCTCGCGCAGGATCAGCGATTGCGGCGTCTCAGCCAAGGCCACATCGGTCTTGATCGTCACCAACTGCCGATTGAGCGGCAATCGGTCGACGGCCGCGCGCAAGTTCTCGCCGATCTTGCCGCCGATGTTGGTGGCATTAGCGATGACTGCGTCGAGGTCGCCGTATTCGGCCAGCCATTTCGCGGCGGTTTTGGGGCCGCATTTGTCGACGCCGGGCACGTTGTCGACGCTGTCACCCATCAAGGCCAGATAGTCGACGATCTGCTCAGGTCGCACGCCAAACTTCTCCACCACGCCAGCGTCATCCAGCGTGCTGCCGCTCATGGTGTTGACCAGGCGAATGCCGGGCCGTACTAACTGCGCGAAGTCTTTGTCGCTGGTAGAGATGACGACATCGATGGCTTGTGCATGCGCGGCCAGGGCTAGCGTGCCGATCACGTCGTCGGCCTCCACCCCGGACACGCGCAGGATCGGAAAGCCCAAGGCTCCGACGATGGCGAGCATGGGTTCGATTTGTGCGCGCAAGTCGTTGGGCATCGGCGGCCGATTGGCCTTGTATTCGGCGTACAGCTCGTCGCGAAAGGTGGGCCCCGAAGCATCCATCACGAAGGCTGCGCCGTCGGGCTTTTCCTTCAACGTCGTACGCAGCATGTTGACCACGCCAAACAGCGCCCCGGTCGGCTCACCCGCCGCATTGCTCAAAGGCGGCAGCGCGTGAAAGGCGCGATACAGATAACTGGAACCATCGATCAGTACGAGGCGTGACATACGGTGTCAGGGCACAAAAGTGAATCGCGATTCTACCGCTGCGCCTGCGCGACACCGCGCAGACAGAGATCACTGCAAAGCGCTTGCTATCCTTTCTCAAAGCTCATCACGAAGGCGCGGCATGACGATCATTCGATTCACCCTGACTACGATGCTGCTTGCGGTGGCCGTGCCCGTGCTGGCGGCAGAGCCAGCCGCACTCCCACCCCCGCCGGATGAACCCGCGATCATGGAGTTGCCACCGGAGCCCGGCGCCGCACCCACCGTGTCGATTCGTAAAATCGAAAACGGCGATGTGGTCGAGGAATATCGTCAAGATGGTCGCCTGACTTCAATCAAGGTGCGGCCGCTACGAGGCCCGGCGTATACGGTGCACGACAGCAACGGCGACGGCCGGCTTGATCGCAAAGATGCTGAAGGCCCGGTCGCGCCGGTGTATTGGACCTTGTACGAGTGGGATTGAGGCATGTCGGCTGAGAGCAAACCTGCCGCTAATCGGCGTGTGGACAATGCAGTGGTGCGAACTCTGCACACCGATGCCGAGATCGATTCCGCGTGGCCCGTGGTCCACGAACTGCGACCGCATCTGGACCGTGATGCGCTGATCGCCGCGTGCAAGGCGCAACGCGCGGAGGGCTTTCTTGCCGCCGGTTTGTTTGTGGATGAGCGCTGCATCGGGTTTGCCGGCTACCGCATCCAAACCATGCTGGCACACGGTCGTTTTCTCTACGTTGACGATCTAGTGGTGACTGAGTCGCTGCGTGGCTGCGGTGCTGGCGAGCAATTGTTGGACTGGCTGGAAGCCGCCGCTAAGGAAGCTGGTTGCGGATCGCTGCAATTGGATTCCGGCACCCAACGCACCGGCGCGCATGCGTTCTATTTCCGCCGCGGGATGAAGATTTCTTCGTTCCACTTCAATCGCCCGCTGCCCACGTGAGCGAGGTGCCCGTGGCAGCAACGCCTGGGGCTGCTCAGAGCGGCTGGCTGGCTACTCCTTTCGCATGGCTGAAAGCAGCGCTCAACCTCGCCATGTTGGCCTTGGTGGCGCTCAGCTTTGCGCTGGTGGTGGCGCGCTACGCATTCGGCAACAGTTCGATCGCGGGTCAAGAGGCCTTGCAGTGGTTGAACGCACTTTGTTTCATGTTGGGTGCGGTGTTGGCGGTTCGCCATGGCGGCCATGTGCGGGTGGATGTGATCTACGCGCGGCTGCCTCCGCGCCGGCAAGCCATTATCGATTTGTTGGGAACTGCGCTGTTTCTGTTGCCCTTTGCCGGCTTCACGCTGTGGATCAGCCTCGACTACGTCGCCGTTAGCGTGGCCATGCGCGAGACCTCGCAAGAGTCTGGCGGCTTGCCGGCGGTGTATGCGCTGAAGGCACTGATTCCGATCACGGCGGCATTGCTTATCGCGCAAGGCGTGACTGAGCTGTGGTTGGCGTGGCAACGGCTGCGGACGAGTTAGCCGGCATGCAAATTGCGTTGGTTTCGATGTTGATCCTGACCCTGGTGGCGGCGCTGATGGCCGGCTATCCGGTGGCCTTCACCTTGGCCGGCGTGGCGCTGTTATTCGCGGCGATCGGGACGCTGGTCGGCGGCTTTGATGTGAGCTTGCTGCAGGCCTATCCCAACCGCGTGTTCGGGATCATCAACAACGCGACACTGCTGGCCGTGCCCTTGTTCGTCTTCATGGGCGCGATGCTGGAGCGATCCAAGTTGGCGGCAGAAATGCTGGAAGCCGTCGCCGGCTTGTTTGGACAACGCCGCGGCGGCATCGCGGTGGCGGTGCTCCTGGTCGGCGCGCTGCTCGCCGCCTCGACCGGCATTGTCGGTGCCACCGTGGTGGCGATGGGCCTGATCGCCTTGCCGGTCATGCTGAGATATGGCTATTGCCCGCGCTTAGCCGCAGGCACCATCTGCGCGTCCGGCACCTTGGGGCAGATCATTCCGCCCTCGGTCATTCTGGTTTTGCTCGGCGACCAACTCGGCAGCGCCTATCAGCGCGCGCAACTCTCGCTTGGCAATTACAGCCCGCGGTCGGTGTCGGTGGGTGACTTGTTCGCCGGCGCGATGCTGCCGGGCATTGGGCTGGTCGTGCTGTATTTGATCTACGTGTTGTGGGTAGCGTGGCGACAGCCCGAGCGCGCGCCTGCATTGCCCGCCGAGGCGTTGGCGCAACGCTCGCTGCGCAAGTTGCTCAACGCCTTGGTCCCCGCCCTGCTGCTGATGATCGCCGTGCTAGGCAGCATTCTGTCCGGCATTGCGACCCCGACCGAAGCCGCCGCCGTGGGCGCGGTCGGTGCGGTGTTGCACGCCTTGCTCACCCGGCGGCTGAGTATCAACATGCTGCGCGAAGTGTCCGAACAAACCGTCTCGATCACCGCGATGGTGTTTACCATCTTGCTCGGTGCTTCGTTGTTCGCGCTGGTGTTCCGTGGCCTCGGTGGCGACGAGTTGGTCCACGACGCGTTGACCGGCATGCCCGGTGGCCGCTTCGGCGCACTGATGGTGGTGATGCTGATCATGTTCGTGCTCGGTTTCATCATCGACTTCATCGAGATCGTGTTTGTGGTGGTGCCCATCGTCGCCCCGGTTTTGTTTGTGCTGGGCGTGGATCCGATATGGCTGGGCGTGATGATGGCGATCAACCTGCAAACCAGCTTCCTCACTCCGCCATTTGGTTTTGCCTTGTTCTACTTGAGCGGCGTCGCCCCGCCGGAGTTGCAGACCAAAGACGTGTATCGCGGCGTGATCCCCTTCATCGCCCTGCAATTGCTGATGCTGGTGATCTTGGCCTTGTGGCCGGAGCTGGCGACATGGTTGCCGGAGCTGTTGTATGGCGGGTGATTCAATCGCGTGCGGACCGCCGCATGTCGCCTGAATTCGGCTCAGGCAAGCTCTCGACCAGCCGCTTTCCGAACCGCGCTTCGCCGGCCATCGACCAGTGATCGCCGTCGCTCCAATAGACCGAATTACAGTCGAACACATCGGACGCCGGGTCGAATCCCACCTGACGCACGCTCGAAAAGTAGTGGAACTTTCGCTGTTTTGACGCGTCAGCGAGGAACTCGTCGAGGCGCAGGAATCCGCGGTTGAGTTCGACGTTTAGGGTCGGCGTGCGTAAGTCGCACGCCAGCGCCAGTTTCACCACACGGACGATGTTCAAGTGCGGCTCCACGCGTGGGCCAATCCACGTCACGTCGATACGCTTTGCGAGTCCGTCCAAGTATTTGGTCAACCGCAGGATGGCCTGCGGGTTGGGCTCAAGGACTGGCACTGAACGGGCGCGAAGCGCTTCGCGGTCTATTTCGTTGCCACTGCCATCGATCAGCAGGTGATAGCCAGCAGTGGCGTAGAAAACCGCCTCCACTTGGTGATCGTGTTGTTCAACGAAGCGGATCAGCGCCTGTGCTGGCTCAGCATCCGGCCATTTGAATGGGCGGAGGGTGGGAGTGGAATACCCGATGACAAATGGCTGAATTGAGTTGCTGACGAAGGCGGCGTGAACGTCACCTGCGTGAGAATCGCCAGCGAACATGATTGCTCTGCCATGTTGCGCGGCACAGGCCTCGAAGCGTCGCTTAAAAGCGGAATCCAATGCGCCGACGACGAATTTGCAGCCCTCGTCGACGCGCGACTGCTGCCAGGAATGCCACATCGCCGATTGACGCGGGTCTAGCGTCGCCGTGAAAGCAGCGGCATTGCCAGCCGTGAAATGCAGCCAACCTCCCGCAATCATGAAAACCACCATGCCGACGATGCTCATGGCGAAAATCGATCCACGCGTGAATTGGCGACGGTTGCGGAACGGACGCTCCACGTATTTCCAGCTGAAAACCGACAGCAGCAAGGCAACGAATAGAATTGCCAGCACCTGCCACACGGTCAGCGGGCGCATGCTTTCGTAGCGCGCGAACGCGAGCAGCGGTTGGTGCCACAAGTAAAGGCTGTAACTGAGCAACCCGACCGCCACCAACGGCTTGCTCGCCAGCACGCGGCCGACGAAATTCGTCGGCCCCGCGCAAGCAATGACCAGCGCGGTGCCAACCGTCGGCAGCAAGGCGTGCGGCCCGGGGAAAGGTGTGTGCCGGTCGAAGGTCAGGACTGCGAACGCGATCAACCCCACGCCCAGCGCACTGGCCAGCGCCGCTGCACGGCCCGATTGCAGGCGTTGCGCTGCTCGGTTCTGCAAGACGACAGCCAACACCGAGCCCAGCATCAGTTCCCACGCACGGGTCTGCAACAGGAAGAATTTCGCGTGCGATTCGCCGAAATCGTGCAGTTCTGGTAGCACTAGGCTGCATGCGCCGATGAAGGTCAAGATCAGCGCGACCCGGACGCGTCCAAATCGAGCGCACACCAATAGCAGCGCCGGGAACAGCAGGTAGTACTGCTCCTCAACCGCAAGGCTCCAAGTGTGCAGAAGCGGATTCAATTCAGCGGCAGCTTGAAAATATCCACTTTCGCGCAGCAGATGCACATTCGAGAGAAAGCTGACCACTGCGACCAATCCCTGGCCAAATTCTCGAAGGTCATTCGGTAGCAGCAGCCATGCTGGCAGCAGGCTGGCGAGGAGGACTAGATACAGGGCAGGCAGGATTCGACGCGCGCGCCGCTCGTAAAAACTCGCGATGCTGAACGTGCTTGCGTCGAGTTCGGCGAGGATGATCGAGGTGATCAGATAGCCGCTGATGACGAAGAACACATCCACGCCAACAAACCCGCCACCGAAGGTCTGGAAGCCGCCGTGGAAGAGCAGCACGGGCACGACAGCGAGCGCGCGCAGCCCATCGATCTCGAGTCGGTAGGGCATCGTCATCGTGCGTCAGGCAGCAGATCGGCAATGGCTCGACCGCAGTTGCAGCACGCTTCTGGGTCGCTCCGACCAGCGGCCAGTGCGATCCTCCCGCAGCAACTGCAGAGCAACCCGACCGTTATAAAATCCGGCCAAGCTCCGCGCGGGCGGGTCAATCCCCCTACCCAACTGCGTCGACAGCCCCTCACGGACCTTGTTCCTTGTGTGGCGGTCGAAGGCGTGCAGCATCGTCGGGCAAAGGTTGCAGTAGTACTTCAAAGTTGGGCAGGTCGAGAGCCGTTACCCTGAGTGTAAGCTGCGGGTGCATTCCATCAACACCGTGTACTCACGTGAGACACCGGTTTCACGAATTGCTGATGCTGGTGATTCTGGTGCTGCTGCCGGAGCCGGCAACGTGGGTGTCAGAGCTGTTGTACGGCGGTTGATTCGAGCGAGGCAACATGGCAAACGTTGCATTTCGACCGTTCGCTCGGTTGCAGAAAGTACGTCCTAGACGCAGTGTTTGAACACGCTGAGCATCGTCGAAACGCCAACCATTGTTGTTGACGCTGATCGCATCTGGTCGGCAAGCGAGCGACTTGAGTTCTTTGCTTGGATCGCTGCAAATCCCGACACCAGCGATGTAATTTCTGGAAGCGGCGGGTGTCGGAAAGTTCGTTGGTCGCGTCCTGGCATGGGAAAGCGTGGTGGCGCCCGAGCCATTCATTTCGTACGCGCATCGGCCGGCGAACTTTGGATGTTGGTCGCTTATGCCAAAGCAGTGAAAGGCAGCATCCCGGTGACGTGCTGAAAGAGATCAAACGAGAGCTTGAGAAATGAGCACGAAGAAGCAGAAGAAGGGAACTTCGGAGGCTGCCCTTTTGGGCATGAGATTGCTGCAGTCTGTCCGCGAGATGAAAGCCTGTGCCGCTGCGCGAGTCACGGAAGTTGCGGTAAACGAGATAGTGGCGGCCCGCCAAAGCACTGGGCTTTCGCAGGCGGAGTTCGCCCTAGCTCTGCAGATTTCCAAACGCACGCTACAGGAGTGGGAGCAAGGCCGCCGGTCGCCGTCGGGAGCTGCGCAAGCGCTCATCCGTATCGCGGTGCGTCATCCACACATTGTTCGTGAAGCAATAGGCTGACGATCGTTGGTTGGAGGCTCACGTGATGGTCGGCGGCCTGCTGGAGACATAGAAGTGAGCGTCGGCGATCGAGCCGCGAATGTGCTCGGCGGCGGCGAATGCTTGCGGGCTAACGACGCGCTCCAGCAACGCTGCAAATTCCTCCCCGCCAGGCCGCGCGGGCATGTCATTTCACCGGCCGGGTCAATCGACGTCTTGCTCGGCCTCGGCTCGCTGCATGTAGTAGGCCATTTCCGAGACCCGGTGCCAGGCCATGGCTTGGATCTGGAACGCGCGGTAGGATTCATACACGCGCTTGGCAAACGGATCGCGTGCGGCGATTTCTTCCACCACGGCACGACTCGCCTCGCGCAGCGCGTCCAGGACTGCTTTGGGCAGCGGCCGAAAATCGACTTTGTGTTCGTTGATCAGTTGTTCGAGCGCCTGCTGATTGCGCGCGGTGTACTCGGCCAGCATGGCGTCGTTGGTGGCGCGACAGCAGGTCTCGATGATGGATTTGAGATCGTCCGGCAGCGCATCAAACGCGGTCTTGTTGACCATGCATTCCAGCGTCGGGCCAGGCTCATGCCAGCCGGGGTAATAGCAATACTTGGCCACTCGATGCAGGCCGAAAGCCAAGTCGTTGTAGGGGCCAACCCACTCGGTGGCATCCAAGGTGCCGTTTTGCAGGGCGGTAAACAACTCGCCGCCGGGCAGATTGACCGGAGTGCCGCCGACGCGCGCGAGCACGTCGCCACCCAGACCGGGAATGCGCATTTTCAGGCCGGCGAAATCTTCGATGGCATTGATTTCACGGTTGAACCAGCCCGCCGTCTGCACCCCGGTATTACCAGCAGGAAACGGCACCAGATTGAATTGTTCGTACAGCTCGCGCCACAGATCGAGGCCGCCGCCGCTGTACAGCCAGCCGTTCATTTCCTGCGCATTCATGCCGAACGGAATGGCACAGAAAAACGGTGCGGCTTCGGCCTTGCCCTTCCAATAATACGAACCCGAATGGCCAAGCTCGGCGGTGCCGCGGCTGACCGCATCGAACACTTCAAACGGCGGCACCAGCTCGCCGCCGGCATACACCTTGATCACGATGCGACCGCCGCTGGCGCGGGTGATGAGCGCCGCCAGTTGCGCCGCGCCACTGCCAAGTCCAGGGAAATTGGTGGGCCACGTAGTGACCATTTTCCAGTGGCGGACGTCGGTGTCGCTGGTGCCCTCGGCACACGCCTCCGCCGGATCACGGCTGCAGGCGGCTAGTCCGCCAGCCAAAGCGGCAAGGCCAGCACCACCAAGCAGATCACGTCGCTTCATGCTGTCGCTCCTCCCAGAGTGAGGGCGAAGTGTAGGTCACATGCGGCGTGCGTCCACGGGCGAGAGATCTCGTCACTTCCACTTCACTACTCGCACGGATGGCTGAACGTCTGTGCGGAAAACCGCTGAAAACTCACGCCAAGCTGAATGCCCGATGTTTTGGCCGACCAGCGGCACGCTGAGCGTGAAGGCCAGTGCTAGCATAAAAAATCACATTCTCATGCCACGGCGGCAAAGGTTCCAAGCCATGAAAACCCATCTAGGCCATTACGAGATCGTCGAAGAATTGGGCCGCGGTGGCATGGGCGTCGTCTACAAAGGCTACGAGCCAGCGCTCGGTCGCTACGTGGCGATCAAGGAGCTCTCGCCCGCCTTGGCGCACGACGCCAACTTGGTTGAGCGCTTCCTGCGTGAAGCACGCTCGATGGCGGTCCTGAACGACCCGCACATCATCCAGGTCTATTTCATCGGCACCGACGAGGCCACTGGCCAACCGTTCTTTGCGATGGAGTTTGTCGAAGGCGATTCGTTGTCGGGCCTGCTCAAACGCGAAGGCAAGTTGAGCGTGGAGAACGCGCTCAAGATCATGCACCAGACCGCGCTTGGTCTCGCCACGGCGCATGACAAGGGCGTGATTCACCGCGACATCAAGCCCGGCAACTTGATGCTGACGCCGCGCGGCAATGTCAAGATCGCCGACTTCGGTATCGCCTTGGCTACTCAGGATTTTTCCAAGAAGCTGACCTCCACCGGCGAGTTTGTCGGTACGCCGGGATACCTGTCGCCTGAGATTTGCATCGGCAAGACGGTCGACCAGCGTTCGGACATTTTCTCGCTGGGTGTGGTGCTATTTGAAATGCTGACCGGCCGCGTGCCGTTCATGGAAGAGAGCCCGCTGGGCTTGATGCTGGAAGTGGTGAAAGCCGAGTTCCCGGACATCCGCCAACTCAATGGTGAGGTCGATCTGCAGGCCGCGGAGATCCTCGCCAACATGGTGGCCAAAGATCCGGCCGACCGCTATCAGGATTGCCACGCCTTGGCCGAGGCGCTGCAAGCGCATCCGCTGGTGTTGCGTGGCGGCACGATCAAATTCAATCTGCCCAAGGCACCGGTGAGTAGTGCCACGGTGATCGGCGTGCCAACGCCGGCCTCACAGAAGCAACGCGTGGCGACGGCACCGCCGGTAGTTGCGCGCTCAACTACCGGAGCGGCTCAGCCGGCACAACAATCCGCGACGGCAGCCAGTGCCGTCGCATCCATGCCGCCTCCGCAGGCCGCGCCACCGCAAGCCTCGCCGCCGCCGCGTGCGTCGGCGCTTGAGCGCAGTCGTCAGCCGGGCAATGGCTCAAAAGTGGCGCTGGCAATTGCTGCCGCCTTGGTCCTGCTAGTAGGCGGTGTCGCGTTCGCGATGAAGTCGACCCTGCTCGACTACGCCCGCGGCGTTAAAGACGGTTTGACCGGCAATACCAGTGCCTATGCCGATGGTGTTGCCACCGGTAAGGCGAGCAATCCGATTGGCGTCAGCCAAGCGGCGACGAGCAACACGCAACTGGATCCGGCCGTCGCAACGTTGAGCACGAGCACAGCGGCAGCCGGCGATCCAGCGACCGTAGCGGTCGATCCGATGGCCAACGCAACCGCCGCTGTCGAAACCAATGCGACGACTGGAACTGCTGGATCCGTCGCTCTTTCGGTCGAGCAGGCGGAAGTCGCCACGCAAGCCGCTGTCGATGCCACGCAGACCGCCGCAACTCCCGTTGCCAGCAACGAGCGCCCCATTGCCTCGGCAGTCATGCAAAAAGTCGCCGAGCGCCGGCAGAACCTCGCGACCGCCGAACCGGTTCGTCCCGCTGTGATCGCGCCGCCACGCATCGCCGTGATCGCCCTGGGCGATCTGGCTCTGGTTGGTCCAGCACGGCAGCGCGTAGAAGAGCGCTTGATGGATGCTGGTTTTGATGTCGTCGACACCGAACTCATCGCCGGCGTTAGTGGCCGCAGTGATCTGCCGGGCATTTTCCAAGCCCTGCGTCGCGAGGCATCGGTCGTCGTGGTGATTCGTGCCGAGGGCGTGGGTTCTGAGCAGCTGCAGTACTACGGTCAGAGTTCGACTCTGTACACCGCCAACCTGACCGTGCGCAGCTACGTGATCGCCGACAAGCGTCCGTTGGGTTCGGGCTTCCGCGAAAGCGTCAAGTTCACTTCGTTGAATGCCGACAGCAAAGCCGAAGAAGCGGTGCGGCCGCACTTGAGCGGCATCGTCAACGAGTTGTCGCCGTATCGGCGCCGCGGCGCG
The DNA here is from genome assembly GCA_031408455.1 of Pseudoxanthomonas sp. GTDB lineage: Bacteria > Pseudomonadota > Gammaproteobacteria > Xanthomonadales > Xanthomonadaceae > JANNWF01. The sequence goes on from JANNWF010000302.1 coordinate 30,204, forward strand.
GGTTGAGGCGAGCGCCAAACGGGTTGGCACACCCCTGAAGTCTATGACTTTGCCGCCTTCGCTCAGGCGGAGACTTACGACGAGGGCTGCTTGGCAGCGCTTCTACGGGTCTTGTGATCGCTGACCTTCGCGCGCCTGCCTTCGCGGGGTACTCTGCGAGCATGCAGCGCACAGGAGTGCTTGGTCTTTGAATAGTCTCTTGCAGCGAATCACGACGGATCCCGCGATTTTTGCGGGCAAGCCGATCATTCGCGGACATCGCTTGGCTGTCGAGCATGTGCTTGGCCTGCTGGCGGCCGGCGATGCGGTGGAAGATCTTCTCACCGCTTACGCATGGCTGGAGCGAGAAGACGTGCTGGCCTGCATTGCCTTTGCTCAAGCCTATCTGGGTCATGAGCGCATCGAATTTCCGCAACGGGCGGCGTGAAGTTTCTGGTTGATAGCTGTGTTTCGGTGCGGATTTGCCAAGCGCTGCAGGCAGCGGGGCTTGATGCCGAATGGGTTGGAAACTGGCCGCTTGATCCCGGCGACGCGACTATCCTTGCGCACGCAGTGATGACTGGTTCGATCGTGGTCACCTTGGATTCTGACTTCGGCGCGCTTGCCGTTGCCTTTGGTCATCCCCATCGCGGAATCGTGCGACTGGTCGGCATTTCGGCAGGCGTGCAGCCCGGCAGGCATCTTGGATGCGATTCATCGCTACGGCGCGGATCTCACTGTCGGGGCGATCGTCACCATCGAACCGGAACGCGTGCGAATCCGCCCACGGGACGATGCTGCGAGATAGTTTGAACGCCCGTCCTGCGGACTCTCAACCTTCGCAATTGCTCCCAACCGGCCGCCCGTGAGAGCTAAGGCCTATCGGCACCTTCGCGGCTTCCGCGGTTCGGTTGTGTTGCAGCAACGCCTTCGCTGCGCTCGGTCCCACGTCACTTGACTACGATGTGCCTCTCACCACTTCCAACCGCGCATACGCCAACACCAACCACTTCGCGCCGGCCTCCGGAAACTTCACTTGTACCCGCGCGTGGGCGCCGCTGCCTTCGAGGTCAACGACTACGCCTTCGCCGAAGTTCATGTGGCGGACGCGGGTGCCGCTGCGCAGGCCGTGCGGTGCTTCTTCGAGTTCGACGCGCGGGCTGCGTTGCGTGGAGTAGGACGAAGGTCGTGACGTGTGCACTCGCGGTCGCACTTCGCGGATCAAGTGGGAAGGAATCTCGGCCAGAAAGCGCGATGGCCTGCCGCTCAAATCCATGCCATGCAGCCGCCGAGTTTCTGCATAGCTGACGATCAACAATTCGCGCGCGCGGGTGATGCCGACATAGGCAAGACGGCGTTCCTCTTCCAGGCGGCCGGATTCATCCAGCGAACGTTGGCTGGGGAACAGGCCCTCCTCGACGCCGACCATGCACACCAGCGGAAACTCCAGCCCCTTGGCCGAGTGCAGGCTCATCAATTGCACGCAGTCTTCCCAAGCCTCGCTTTGGCCTTCGCCGGCTTCCAGCGAGGCGTAGGCGAGGAATGCCACCAACTCGGGCAGGTCTTCCTCCGATTCGGCCTGTACGAAGCGGCTAGCTACCGTCACCAATTCGTCGAGGTTGTCGGTGCGTGCCTCCAGCGTGCCGCGTGATTCCGCTGCGTAGTAGGCGTGCAGTCCCGAGGCTTGCAGCACCTGATCGATCTGTTCGGCGAGTTCGAGATTGCGCGTGCTGTTTGCCAGCTTTTCGATCAGCTCAAGAAAGCCTCGCAACGCGTTGCGCGCGCGTGCAGGCAACTCGCCAGCGGTCAGTTCCAGCAAGGCGCCATGCCACAGCGTGGTCCCTTCTTGTTTGGCACGCAGCCGCAGCGCCTCCAGGGTGCGCTCGCCGATTCCGCGCGTAGGTGTATTGACCACGCGCTCGAAGGCGGCGTCATCATCGCGATTGGTGAGCAGACGCAGATAGGCGAGGGTGTCCTTGATCTCGGCGCGCTCAAAGAAGCGCAGACCGCCATACACGCGATAGGGCAGGCTGACCTGGATCAGCGCGTCTTCAAAATTGCGCGACTGCGCGTTGGAGCGATACAGCAGCGCGCAGTCTTGCGCGCGGCCACCGGCTGCGATCCATTGTTGGACCCGTTCGATCACGTAACGCGCCTCATCGATTTCGTTGTAGGCGGCGTACAGCTCGATCTGCGCACCAGCCTCGCCATCGGTCCACAGCTGCTTGCCGAGTCGGCCCGGATTGTTGGCGATCAGGGCGTTGGCGGCGGCGAGGATGTTGGCGGTGGAGCGATAGTTCTGCTCCAGCTTGAGTGTGTGTGCCGTGGGAAAATCGTGCAGGAAATGCTGCACGTGTTCGACCTTCGCACCGCGCCAGCCATAGATCGCTTGATCGTCATCGCCGACCGCAAACAGTTCACCGGTCTTGCCCACCAACAGACGCAGAAATCCGTACTGGACAGCGTTGGTGTCCTGGAATTCATCCACCAACAGTTGCCCGAAGCGCTGCTGGTAATGCAACAGCAACGCCGGTTGCGCGAGCAGCAATTCGTGGCAACGCAACAGCAGTTCGGCAAAGTCGACCAAGCCGGCGCGCTGACAGGCCGCCTCGTAGGCCACATAGATGTCGCGCATCGTGTTGCCGGTGGGGTCCTGCGGTTGCAGATGACCGGGCCGCTTGCCCTCATCCTTGCAGTGGTTGATGAACCAAGCGGCTTGTCGCGGCGGAAACTGTTTGTCGTCGAGGCTAAGTTCCTTGATCTGCCGCCGCAACAGGCGAATCTGATCGTCGGAATCAATCACCTGAAAACTCTGCGGCAACCGCGCGTCTTGCCAATGCAGGCGCAACAACCGATGCGCGATGCCATGGAAGGTGCCGATCCACATGCCACGACTGCCCTGTTGGACCAGGCTCGATGCCCGGTGGCGCATTTCCCCAGCGGCCTTGTTGGTGAAGGTCACCGCCAGAATGCCGTGCGCCGGAACCTGCTCGACTTCGATCAACCACGCGATGCGATGCACCAGCACCCGCGTCTTGCCCGAGCCCGCGCCGGCCAGTACCAGATAGTGTCCACGCGCCGCTGAAACCGCCGCTCGCTGGTCGGGGTTCAGATCATCAAGAAGGTGGGAGACATCCATGCGGTCGCGTGGCCAGTCGGGTCAGCCATCCTCAACCAAGTCTTACACCCGGCAAGCTCAGTACGTAATCTGCCCCCATCAACATCGATGGCGTGTAGTAACCACCCTGCGCGGGTGGATCCCGCAGTAGGCGTTCAACGATTCCGAGCGAGGCGGTCACGGTCAGTGCGTAGCCGTTCGGGGTGCGCAGACGGCGGCGCAGGGTGTGGCCTTCGGCGTCAGAGGCTTCGCCCCACACCACGCAGCCGGTTTTGGCGCGGGTGCTCTCGGAGGGGCCGAGGATCTTCTTTGCCACTCCGCGTTTGAGCAGGGCTTGTACTGGTGCCATCCCGAGCAGCGGCGAAAACCAGCGCAATCGCCGCAGGTTCTTGACCGTTGCCGGCGACACGCACATGAAGACTTCGATGTTGGGAATGCCGGTACTCACGAAGGCGGTGTAAACATCGCCCCAGGGAATGGTCATCGCCATGCGCTGCTCGCCGTCGCGCTCGAAGAAACGCACCTTCCACGCCAGCGGCACTTTTTTCAGCACGCCACCGATGCGGGCGCGGCCGCCTGCGCCGAGGCCTTCCACCGAGGTCTTGGCAGTGCCAGGACTGGGGCCACCGCCGGCCTCGAAGGCCAGCACCAATGAGGTCGCTTCGGGCATCTCCCGCTTGAGTTGGGCCGCCATGCAGTCGGTGGGGACAACATCAAACCCCGCACCGGGCATGACCACGATGCCCGCATCCAATGCGCGCTGATGACGGCGATGGGCGAGCGCGAACACGTCGATCTCGCCAGTGATATCCAGATAATGCGTGCGGTTGGCCAGACAGGCTTCCAACATCGGCTTGGCGGTGGCCGAGAAGGGGCCAGCGCAGTGCAACACAGTCCCCATACCGAGCAAACCGGCGGCACTCGCGGCCGCGTCGGTTAGATCGAAAATTCGATGCTCCAGACCCAGCTCGGAAGCGAGCGCCGCGACCGGCAGCTCATTTCTACCAGCAAGCACCGGCTGCATGCCGCGCGCCACGGCCTCGCGGGCGGCCATCGCACCCGTGTAACCATTGGCACCGTAGATCATCCATGGCTTGCTCGCTTCGACGCTGGTCTCGATGCTGGGGGCAGCCGCGGGTGCCGCCTTGCGACGCGGACTCATGCGCTTGCCCTCGCGATTTCGCGTGGCACCAGCTTCAAAATTTGTTTGAAGTAGAAATTCGGAAACCACCGCTTGAGCCGCCAGCGCATCGGCTCGCGCTTGGTCGGCAGGATCAGAAACTCACCGCGCGCGGCGGCCGCAAACACGCTGTCGGCGACGCTATCCAAGGTGTCGGGTGAGGTGTCCATCAGCCGCAGAGCCAACTTCTTGACCTGCTCGCTGCCGATCGCGGTATCGATCAGATTGGTGCGGAAAAAGCTGGGGCAGATGACCCCAACCTTGATGCCCTGCGCATGCACTTCCGCGCGAAGCTGCTCCGACAGCGCGACCACGGCAGCCTTGGCCACGCCGTAGGTCATCATGCCCGGGGCACCCGCCAAGCCAGCAAAACTGGCCGTGCTGAGAATCTGCCCACTGCCTTGCCGCTGCATGCCGGGAAGAAACAGCCGACAACCGCGCACCACGCTGAGCAAGTCGACTTCGATCAGCTGTCGCCATTCGGCCATGGTGGTTTCCACCATCGATCCGCCCGAGGCGATACCGGCGTTGTTGATGAGCACATCGACGCCACCCCACTGCGCCTGCACATCGGCGAACAGCGCTTCCATTGCTGGGTCGCTGCCCACGTCTGCGGCTAGCGCCAGATGTCCTATGCCCGGAAGTGTCTTGCTGGTCACTTCCGCACGCTCGACGCTCAAATCCACACAGGCGACACGGTCGCCGGCCTTGGCGTAACGCATCGCCAGCGCCTGTCCCAAACCGCTACCGGCACCGGTGATCAACACTCTGCGAGGGGTCATGAAGGCGTCCATCTGCGTGATAGTCTCGCCGGAGAATACCAGTCCGTATGGAGTGCTCAATGCTAGAACCTGCTCAATCCCTGCTCGATCTCTCCGGCAAGATCGCGCTCGTCAGCGGTGCCTCGCGCGGCATTGGCGAGGCGATTGCCAAACTGTTGGCGGCGCAAGGCGCGCATATCGTCTGCAGCAGCCGCAAAGTCGAAAGCTGCGAGGCCGTCGCCCAAGCGATTCGCGACGCTGGCGGCAGCGCCGAAGCGCGCGCCATGCATGTGGGCGATGCGGCCAGCATCGAGGCTTTGTTCGACGCGCTGGACGCAGACGGTCGCGCACCCGACCTGCTGGTCAACAACGCGGCCGCCAATCCCTACTTTGGCCCGGCCTTGGCAATGGATTTGGCGGCGTTCGACAAAACCGTCGAGGTCAATTTACGCGGCTATTTCTGGAGCACGGTGCAAGCCGCCAAGCGCATGCAGGCCAAGGGCGGTGGCGCCATCGTCAACATCGCCTCGGTCAATGCGCAGCGCGCTGCACCGGGTCAGCTGGTGTACTCGATGACCAAGGCCGGCATCGTCAACATGACGGAAGGTTTCGCCAAGGAACTGGCCGCTGCGAATATTCGTGTGAATGCGGTGCTGCCCGGACTGACTGAAACCAAGTTCGCCTCGGCGCTGACCGGCAACCCGAAGATTCTCGACATGATGCTGCGGCTGATTCCGCTGGCCCGCGTCGCCCAGCCTAACGAGATTGCACCATTGGTCGGCTTCCTATTGTCTCCGGCGGCCAGCTACATCACCGGCGGCGCGTTTGCTGTTGATGGCGGGTATTTGTCGTAACTTGAGATTCGGGACTTGGGACTTGGGACTTGGGACTCGGGACTCGGGACTCGGGACTCGGGACTCGCCGTCGGCAACCAATCGCTCGTCATCCCGGCGAACGCCGGGATCCACGGCCGCCCTATTGCTTGATGCATCTGCGAAAGGTGCGGCCGAATAGTGGATTCCGGCGTTCGCCGGAATGACGGTGGTTGGGGAATTGGGACTTGGGATTCGAAAATCTGAACCGAGAGCGTGGAACGCGGAATCAGATTTAACTGCGAGGCGGCCATGATCGATCTGTATTACTGGCCCACACCCAACGGCCACAAAGTGACTTTGTTGTTGGAAGAGGCCGAGCTTGCGTATCGACTCGTGCCGGTCAACATTGGCACGGGTGACCAATTCAAGCCGGAGTTTCTGGCCATTTCGCCCAACAATCGCATGCCGGCCATGGTCGACCACGCGCCGCTGGGCGGCGGTGAGCCGATCAGCGTGTTCGAGTCTGCGGCCATTCTCGTCTACCTCGCCGAGAAGACCGGCCGCTTCCTGCCCACCGACCTACGCGAGCGCAAACAAGTGTTCGAGTGGTTGTTCTGGCAGATGGGCGGCTTCGGCCCGATGCTGGGCCAGAACCACCATTTCACTCGCTACGCGCCGGAGAAAATTCCGTATGCCATCGAGCGCTATCAACGCGAAGCGGCGCGACTGTATGGGGTGCTGGACAAACACCTGAGCGGCCGCGAATTCATCGCCGGTAACAGCCTCAGCATCGCCGACATGGCCTGTCACCCGTGGGCGGACATCTGCCACTGGCATCACATCGATCTGGCTGACTATCCCGAAGTCAGCCGTTGGCATGCCGCGATCAAAACGCGTCCTGCGGTGATGCGCGCTTATGCACGGAAAGAGGAATTCGCGAAGCCGACGGAGCTGTCGGAAGAAGCCAAGCGGAACTTGTTTGGGCCAAGGCCAAGCTGAAGGTCGGGACCCGGGTTCGGAGTTCTGCGCACATTCCCGATGCACAAAGCAGCGGAGCAAGCTCCGCTCTACAACAGCAGCGCTTCGCATGCGCTGGCGGGCTGTGGTAGAGCGGAGCTTGCTCCGCTGCTTTGCGCATCGATGGCCAAGAGCGAAGACTGGTACCCCAGCCCCCAGCCCCCAGCCCCCAGCCCCCAGCCCCCTACAAGGCAAACGCATCCCGACTCAGATTCTCTGGTGCGCCATCGGTGCACACCACGTCGTCCTCAATCCGAACCCCACCAAAGCGGTGCAAATGCTCGATCCGTTTCCAATTGACGGCACCGGCATGCGGTCCGGCGCGCAGGCCGGCGAGCAAGGTATCGATGAAATAAATACCGGGTTCGATGGTGACCACCATGCTGGGGGCCAGCGTGCGTGTCAGGCGTAACGCTGAGTGGCCGGTTGGTTTTTCGACGCGGCCGCCCGCCTCATCGCGCTGAAAGCCGGCGACGTCGTGCACCTGCAGCCCGAGCAAGTGGCCCAGACCGTGCGGGAAAAACACGCTGCTGACACCGCTGTCGAGCATGGCGTCGGCGTCCATGCGCACGATGTCCTGTTCGCGCAAAACGTCAGCGAGCATCCGGTGGCAGTCGAGGTGCAGGGCGGCGTAGTCCTGGCCGCTGCGAACGCGATCCACCAAGTCCAATTGCACGCGATCAACGCCGGCTATCAGCGCCGCGAAGTCGGCATCGTCGGCTGCATAGGTACGGGTGATATCGGCGGCGTAACCGGCTTGCGATGCGCCCGCGTCGATCAAAAAGGCGCGTGACTCGGCCGGCGCGGTGGCCTCTTGATACTGGTAGTGCAGCACCGCGCCATGTTCGTTGAGGGCAACGATGTTGCCGTAGGGCAGGTCGAGGTCGTTGTGGCCGGTGGCATTGAGGTAGGCACGGTGGATACCAAGCTCGGATTGGCCATCACGAAAGGTTTGCTCAGCAGCCCGATGCCCACGCACGGCACGGATTTGCGCGAGCCGCATCTGGGTCAACTCATATGGCGTCTTGAAGGCACGGTGGTAGTGCAGGTAGTCGATCAACGCCGGCGGATTGTGTGGCAGATAGTCGCCAGTGGCCGCATCGGCTTCGCCCACGATGGCGCAGGCGTTGGCAGTTGGCAGCTGGGCGGCAACTTGACTGCGGTCAGTGACGATGCGGATGTCGAAGTGCTCGACCCATTCGCCACTGGGCGCAGCTGGCGGCAAATGCCAATAATCGTCGGGCTGGTAGTACACAAGCACCGGCTTGGTGCCGGGCGTGATCGCCAGCCAGCAATGCGGATGCTCGGTCAGTGGCAACCAATGTTTGAAATGCGGATTGACCTGAAACGGATATGGGCGGTCGTCAAGAAAGTGGTACTTCTGCACGCCCGATGCGATCAATAGATGGTCGCGGTTGACCCGACGAAGTGCTTCTGCGCTGCGCGCCTGCAGGGTGGCGATGTGGTCGGCGTAGACGGTGTTGGCCATGGCTCAATCGACGATTTTCAAGAGCACCGATTGTGCACTAGCGGCTCGCGACTGGCGCTTGCAGTTCCGCTTTTGCGGCGTTGCTTCCGTCGCCCGCGCAACTTAGGAGGGCCGCGCTCCCGCGCGGCTGCTTTTCGGTTCGCGTCTCGTTGGAGAAGCAGCGCCGCAGGAGCGGTGCCCTCCCGAGGCGACGCCGTTCGGTCGAAGTGTGCTGGAGTAAAGCCGCTAGTGGCTGCGCGGCTCAGGCTCCGAACACGGGCCGACGGTACCCGTCAGCGGCCCTAACCGCAGCGGATCACGATGCATGCTTACGCGTTGCGCCATGGCCGCCGTCATCATCAATTCGTTGTGCTCGGTGAGCAGCAGGGCGCAACGCACGCCTAGCTTGTCTAGCACGCTCGCAAACCCCGATTCGCCGGCCACCATCAAGGCGATGCTCGCGACGTCGGCGACGACCGGATCTGGATGCAGCACATTGACCCCGACAATGCCCATCGCCGGCAATCCGCTGCGCGGGTCGACCACCTGCGGCCAGCGGGTGCCGGTCGGCGATTCGCGATAACGGTTGTAGCTGCCAGAGGAATACAAAGCCTCACCGTCAAGCAAATCAACCGTCGCCAAGGGCTGGCCGCCTTGGTTGAACGGATCACGCAAGTCGGCTTGCCACGGGCGGGCGTCGTCGCTGCCGATGGCATACAGATCGCCACCCATGGCGATGAAGGCATGTTTGACGCCGTGCTGACGCAGGATGCGAACAATATGTTCGGTCGCGACGCCTTCGACGATCGCACCGAAATCGAGTCGAACTGCGGGATTGCGACTTTGCAGGCCGTCGGCGGAAAGTAGCAAGTCGTCGAAGCTGGGATCGGACTCTCGCCACGCTTCGATCTGTTTGGCGTTGGGTGGGCCGGTCGTGATGGGAAAGTCATTGGTGTAGAACCCCCACATTTGCATCAGTCCACCGACGCTGGGGTCGAACAATCCATCGGTCGCTGCGGCCATCGCGAGGCTGCGTTCGGTGATGTCGCGCATCAGCGGCGTCAGGGGCACCTTGCCGCCGCTCGCAAGGCCCGCATTCAGTGTCATCAGCGCGCCGGGCTCCCACGCATGCCATTGCTGATGCAAGGCTTGCATTTCGTTACGGATCTCGGCGAGTGCTGCCTGCGCCACCGGCGCCGGTGCGCCCAAGATTTCGATGTTTGCTGAGCTACCGAAGACAACAACCGTTTCGCTGCTGCGTTCAAGCGGCGCCTGGCAACCCGCCATCAGCATCAGCAACAGCACCGTCCAGCGCATCGGCAGATCTGGGCCGTGGTGATTGTGTACTGATCCCGATGCAAGCTGCTCGGCATTGGCGGGCCGACCTGCCGGCCTCGCTAGACCGCGCATTCGCTTACCGATGCGTGGTCTCTTGGCGGGCATGAGGTCAGCAAACCGTCCAAGCAGTGTCCTTGCGCTGTCAGCCCTTCGAGCCGATCACCAAAGCCCGAATGGCTGTTACGCATATTGCCCGCCGGGCGCATCAATCCATGCGCGCAGCGTGTCGAGATGTTCCGGGCCGAGGTCGATAAAGCGAAAGCCACACCAGTGTTGGCCGGTGGCGCTGGCGTCTTCCAGCCAGAGTTGGTGCGCGCCTACATCAATCCGATGCGGCCGGCTATCGCCGACAGGCAAATGAAAGCGCAGCTGATAAAGGGCGTCATCGACCAAGCCCTGGGTCGCCAGCACCATCATTCCGGATTCGGAAAGATTGCCGATTCGACCGATGCTGGAATCCGACATGGTGTCGATGACTTCGATGGTTTCCAGCGCGCGGCGGCGCTTGGCACGACGGAACTCGTCGCTCATGTGGCCGCCTCCGGTTGCGCGCTGCCGCCGCCGAACGAGCGCAGGGTGCCGACGATGGCTTTCCAAGCGCGGTCCACCAAGGTGCTGGTGTCTTCGGCCAATACCGAGGCACGACCCGCGACAATTTCGCGCGCCAGAAAGGCCAATGAGAATTCGCCTTGCCGCTGGCCACGGTGATTGACTAACAGACAGTTGCCAGTGACTGGGCTGAACCACGCCATGCGCCGCCGCACCGGCTCTTTGCGCTCCGGCGTGGTCATCTCGAACCAAGATCCGAATGGCAGCCGCTTGAGGGCATCAAACTGTTTGCGCTCGGCTGCATCCAACTGGTCAGCGCGCACGGTTTCCGCCGTGCCAGGGCCGCTCGGTCCGCTTTGTCCGAAGCGCGTGCGCTGCTTTAGCTTCAACGCGAGTTCGGTGCGCGAGGCGGAGTCGTCATCCTCTTCGTCGGCAGTTGACGTCAGCAAGCGAGCGGCGACCGCGCGTGCGTCATCGATGTGATAGCCGACCTGACCCAATGCTTGCTCGATCTCCTCGCGCAGCGGCTGCACGTCGGTCGGCGGAATGCTGGCGGCACCGGTCGTGCGCGTCGCTACGGCAGAGTGAATCAGGCGGTCTGCGATTTGCAGCTGATGCCGATACGATTCCGAGTTCTCGCCCTCGCGCAGTGCCGACAGCGCGAGTACATCGGCCCAGCTCTGATCAAGCAAGCTGCGGAGAAACTTGGGTACGCGTTTGCCGGCCAAGCGCGCGTCGATAGCTTCGGCGGCGTGCAAGCGGGCAGTTTCAAGCTTCTCTTTGCCTCGCGCCGCTTCGACGTGTCGGCGTTCGGCGATCTCGGCCTTGCGGGTTTGCGCCTGCACTTGTTGGCCGATATCGCCGGCCAAGCGCTCTAGCAGTCCCAGGTCACCATCAAATTCGCGGCCGACACGTTCAACCACCATGCCCATTCGGTTGGCTAAATCGCGATCCACCTCGTCATCAGCGGACAGGTGAAACGTGGCTTCGGCCACTGCATTCAGCATCTGCCGTGCGGGATGTTCGGACTGCGAGAAAAACTTGCGATCCTCCAGCGCCACGCGCAGCAGTGGGACTTGTAGCTTCGCCAGCAATGACGCCGCGGCACTGTTTGGCCGCACGTCCTTCATCACTTGGTCGAACAGCATGCCGACCAAGTCGATGGCGTCGTTGTCTTCTTCGCGCAGGGCGGCTGCTGCGCCGCCTTCGCTGACCTGACGCAGCTCAGTCATCAGATCCTGTTTGAGGTGAGACACCGAGCGCACCACGCTGCGGTCGCCAACTCGCACCGTCGGCTGCGACGTGGTTTGCAATCGACTGAGTGCGCCCTGTACAGCCGCGGGCTGCGCTTCAACAGCGGCGCGCGCTCCTGGCGGTGGTCGCTTGCTACCCAACTTGCCAAGCAGCGAGCGCTTGCCGTCCATCAGCCGGCGCAGGCTATTGAAAAACTCTTCGTCACCCAACGGCGAATCAATATCCGCCGCAATCACCGCGTTGACATCGGTTGCCGTTTGCGAGCGCGCTTGGGCCAACTCGGTCTTGTCTGGAAAGCGCATCGCTGGTGGGTTCGCCGCGGGCGGTCGAGCGCGCTCGCCACCTCGCGACGGCGATGGAATGAGGGCAGCTGAGCTCGCAAACGCTGACTCGTCTCCCCATTCGTCTGCTCTACCATCATCAGCCGGCGGATGGGCTGCTGGGTGCGGCCGTGTACTCACGGGTGCGGCAGCGGGTGGTGCCTGCGGCGGCACTGGCGGACGCTCGGCAGCGGCGGGCCGGGGTGCGGTCGATTGGCCATTCACTGGCCCTCGCTTCAAGCGCACTGGCACGAAGGTCATGTGCGGCAACACGCCTTCAGCTACCAAAAACGTGTTGATCGAGTCGTAAAACGAGCTGGCAAACACGCCCATGTGCTTTTCGAACTGGCGAAACAGCAGCACGCGGTGCTCGCTTTCCAATTTCAGCGGATGCACCACCATTCGCAGAATTCTGCACAGCGCTTTCGGGCCGATCGGCAAGTGCTCCGCATCGAAAGCCGGCCGCGAGGCCAATACACCAAACCGTTGACCGAGCAGAAACAGCGGCATTCCGCAGCGCATTTCCGCGCGCGTCCCCGCTTCCTTGAGCACGATGTCTTCTTCGATATCGACGTCGTTGACTAAGCTTAGTGTTTGCGACTTCACAGCGACCGCAGCCTCGACCTTGGGCGGCAACCGCAAGCAGGCGACGCTGGCCTCAAGCTCGGCCATGAACAGCGGCGTGACTAGCGGACGGGCGCGCCGGGCTTCGTCGAGTACGCCGCTGTACTGACGTTGCAGGTCGTAATTGCGGGCGCCTTCGGCAAGCCTGAACAGAGCCAGTTCAAACTCGTCCAAGGTCGCGGCCATCCAGCGGCGCAACTCGTCAGACGTGAGTTTCAACACGCCTTCGCTCAGAGCGAGGGCGCGCCGCGGTAGCCCGGCCTGTGCAAGCAGACGCGGACCCGCTGACGAATGATCTTGTGTAGCCGTGGCTTGCATTAGTTGGGGCCCATAAGGACCCTACGATTTTAAGCGCCTCGACTGGCGGATGGGAAACAGCGAATGCAAGCGCCGCCGCCTAACCAGAGCCATTCAGCAAATCTGCAAGTCTGAATGCTTTATTCAGGCGACCAACGCAACTGCAGGCTGGCCGTGGCGCCTGCGGTATTGAAGCCTCGGACCAGGGTGTAATCGTTGTCCAAGGCATTGTCCAGCCTCAGATCGACGCTAAACGCGTTGGCCAAAGGCCAGTGCAGCCATCCTCCCAGCAAGGCGTAGCCGGGCAGCGCGCCGGCAAACTCCGGTCGTGCTGACACCGCATGCACTTCGAGGCCAAAACGGCCACGGCCAATCGCATGCTCGATGCTTGCGCTGGCTTTGCGCGCAGGCCGGCGTAGCAGCGCGCTGTCGGTGTCCTCGTCGCGCGCTTGTTGCCAGCCGAGATTGGCGGTCAGCTGCCACTCGCCAATCGGTGCGCGGGCTTCAAGTTCCACGCCACGCAGCGTCGCGCGGCGGATGTTGATCGCTTGAAACATCTCGCCACCGCTGAAGTCGATCAAGCCTTCGACTCGATTGCGGTAGGCCGACAGCGACAGGTCAACGCGCTCGCCTTGCCAATCCGCGCCAAGCTCGAATGCGCGCGATCGCTCCGGCCCAAGATTGGGATTGCCAGCAAAGAAACCCGAAAATCCTGGCGAGTAAAGTTCATTCAAGGTCGGCGCGCGGAAGCCTTCGCCGCCGCTAGCGCGTAGGCGGGGGCCACCTTCAATCCGCCAACCCAAGGCTGCTTGCAGGGAGGTCTCGCCGCCAAAGCTGTCGTAGTTGTCGTGGCGTACTCCCAGCTCCCAATCCAGTGCGGCGGCGCTGTCGCGCCAGCTGGTGAACAGCGCCCGTTGCCGACGGCTATCGTCGTACACCGCAGCCCCCTCAAAGGTGTCAATGCTGCGGCCGTCATCTTCAACCAGGCTCAGCCCATACAACCATTCACCGTGCTCGCCCAGCGGCTGCGTGCGCTGTGCTTCGAGTTGTGTGCGGCGGGTTTCAAAGCGGCTGAAAAAGTCGGCTGTGTGCAAGTTCTCGCGGCTACGCGCGAGCTGAACCAACCACGGTTGCTGACCACCGCCGGCCAGGGTCAGATTCAATGACGAGGCATCCAGCGACGACTCGCCTTGGTCAAACTCGATCTCCGATTCGCTATGCAGCAACTGCCCATCCAAGCGTAGGCTATCGCCAATCCACGCCGCATCGGCGTTCAGACTTTGCTGTTGATAGCCGTCGCGATCCGGATCGAAGCTAAAGCCGTCAGCGTTCTGCGCGCTGAAACCCGCGCTGTCGCTGAGCGCCGCACGCACGCCGAATCCGCCGCTCTCACTGCGTTGCCCAAACCCCGCTTCGCCCAACCAAGTGTCGTGACTGGCCACGCCCAGCAAGCCGCTAGGGCCATTCGCGCGACGGGTGAAAATCTGTACCACGCCGCCGATGGCATCGGAACCGAATAAGGCAGCGCGCGGACCGCGCACAATCTCAATGCGCTCAATCTGCGCCAACGGCAGCTGCTCCCACGCGTAGGCGCCAGTCGTCGCCGAAGCGACGCGCACGCCGTCGATCAAGACCAGCACGTGATTGGAATTGCTGCCACGCATAAATACCGAGGTCTGCTGACCCAAGCCGCCGCCACGAACAATGTCGACGCCGGCCTGACTGCGCAACAAGGTCAGCACATCGTTACTGCCGCTTTGCTCAATGGTTACGCGATCAATGACGCTGACCGACGCCAACGCTGCGTCCTGCGCAATCGGTGTGCGGGTGGCGGTGACTATCACCTCGGGTTGCCGCACCTCAGCGGCGACCAAGGGCCACGCCGACGCCATTGCGACGCCAAACACGGTCACCCGTGCGGCACCCACCACTATGAAATTTGCCAAAAGAAACTCCTCGAAACGCTCACCCGCGGAATGGGCACGCACGCGGTGAGGATGAGGCGAGGATTCACGGCCAGTTTGCGGGCGCGCGACTCCGCGCCATCGCCCGCCGCGACGTGCTGCGACGCCTATCCGTCCACATGACATGCGGACGCACGGCGTACTCAAAGCCGGTCTCCGGACTTGCAGGGCGCTCAAAGGACGTGACCGTCCAGCGAGCCTGACCAGCGCCTTCCCATCTCCGAAGAAACAGTGGCTATCGCTGACCTACACCTGCTTACCGTTGCGGGGGCAGCGCCGGACTCTCACCGGCTTCCCGAACACTCTAAGCGGCGCGCAGTGTAGGGGATGGGGGGCGGGGGTACAAACTGGAAGTTTGTTCGTCATTCTGGCGAAGGCCGGAATCCAGCTCTTGCTTCACTCGCCGTTGGTTGGCTTGTCGCACGGTTTCGTCCACCTAAGCGGTGGCCGAGTCACTTTTCTTTGCTTCGCCAAAGAAAAGTAACCAAAAGAAAGGCGACCCGGGCATTGCGCGGCTTCGCCGTGCCCTGCGCTGCTCGCCGGACTCGGGCCGGCGCGAACTCGCACATCCATGTGCTCGGACATGCGCGCCTTTCCCCCGAGCCCGGCTCCGCTGCTCGGCGCGATGACGGGATTCAAGGTCGACAGCAAAGGCAAGGGCAAAGGCAACATCAGCATCAACAGC
>JANNWF010000303.1:0-1555 GCA_031408455.1 Pseudoxanthomonas sp.
TGGAAGCTCGACGACAGCACAAATACAGGCTTGCCGTGCTGAATCGCAGTGACCCGACGCACCGAAAAACTGCCGCCATCACGGGTGCGGTCGACGTCATAGACAATCGGCGCTTCGATGTCGCCCGCACGCAAGAAATACGCGTGCAGCGAATGCACCGCGCGGTCGGCATCGACCGTCTGTTGCGCGGCTGAAAGTGATTGCCCGAGCACCTGGCCGCCAAATACGTAACGCGTGCCGATATCGCGACTGGCACCCCGGAACAGGTTGTCTTCCAGTCGTTCAAGCGCCAGCAAATCAAGCAGTTCGGAGACAACGGTTTGCATAGGGGAGCGACGGGCGGCGAGCGGGCTGCAAAGTATACGCAAGCAAAACTAAGCGAAAATAGTGGATGCATGGCTCTGCTATTCGAGTCACGCCGGTGTCGATGCTGCGGCCAAGTTCTCCCCGCCTCGTCATTCCGGCGCACGCCGGAATCCACGTCGTTCCGAGCATCTGGGCGGCTGGTGGATGCCGGCGTTCGCCGGCATGACGGTCGTTGGTGGTTTCCGTGTCGTTGCCGACTCGTGTCGCATTTCGCTATCTTCCGAAGCCAGTCCGCAAACCTGTGAGACTTGCAGCCCCAACGCCAATCCACATCGCGTGCTCAGACGACTGCTAGCGCCGCTATTCGAGAACCCCAACCACTATCCGCTCGGCTACCGGCCGGCGTTGGATGGTCTGCGCGGCAGCATGACGCTGGGCGTGATGGCGGCGCATATCAAGGAGAGTTGGTGTCCGGGTTCGTTCGTTTACATGGACACGTTTTTCATCATGAGCGCCTACCTGATCACGGCGCTGCTGTTAAAAGGCTGGCGGCGCGATGGGGAGATTCGCTTCGCCCGCTTTTACTATCGGCGCGTGCTGCGTTTGTTTCCCGCCAATTACGCGATGCTGGCGGTGTTCGCGCTGGCGGCGTGGCTGTTGCTGGACGATTTTGGCGGCCATTTGAAGCAGATCGCGGTGGCGGGTCTGTACGTGTCCAACTGGACGCGCGCCTTCGCAGTACCGATGCCAGAGTTCCTGGGTCACACCTGGTCACTATCGATTGAAGAGCAGTACTACCTGTTGTGGCCGCTTTTATTGGCCGGATTGCTCAAGGGCTTGGGCTTGCGCATGCGAACGTTGTTGGTGGTGCTGGCGGTCGCGATTGGATTTGCGCTTTGGCGCAGTTGGCTGAGCTTCGATGGTGCGTCCAGCGCGCGGCTATACAACGGCACCGACACCCGCGCCGACGCCTTGCTGTTGGGCTGCGGGCTGGGCATCGCGCTCGCCTTGCCGCAGATTCGCGACAGCGCCTCCGTGCAGCGATGGGTCGCGCGCTTGGCAGTGCCGATAGTGGCGGTGCTGCTGGTCGCCGGCTACACCCTGCAATGGGAAATGCGCGCAATGTACGCCGGCGGCAGCTTCGGCTTCTCAGTATTGTCGACCCTGCTGGTTGCCGCCTTGGCCTTGCCGCAGATAACACTGGCGCACCGGCTGTTCTCGTTGCCTCCGCTGGTCTTTCTGGGCCGCA
>JANNWF010000304.1:0-2037 GCA_031408455.1 Pseudoxanthomonas sp.
ACTTCGCCCACTTCGGTCGGCGCTTATCAAAAAACGCTGCCAGACCTTCTTGGCCCTCAGGCGACACCCGCAAACCAGCGATCAGATCGGCGTTCTCTTCATCTTGCTCGCGTCGCTCCTTGGGATGCGGATGCGCAATGCGCGCCACCAGGCGTTTGGCCGCCAGCATCGCCTTGGGACCGTTATCGCGCAGGCGGTCAACGGTTTCCTTGACGGCCGCATCCAGTTCGGCCAACGGCACGCAGCGGTGCAGCAGGCCAATGCGTTCAGCGAAGGCGGCATCGAACAACTCAGCAGTCAAAAACAAGCGACGTGCTTGGCGCGGACCAATGGCATCGATCACATAGGGTGAAATGACCGCAGGCACCAAGCCCAGTCGCGTTTCAGTCAACGCGAAGCGGGCCTCCGAGGCACCAATCGCGATATCGCAACAGGCGATCAAGCCCACGCCACCACCATAGGCAGCCCCGTTCACGCGTGCAATCGTCGGCTTGGCCAGCTGATCCAGCGTGCGCATGAGTTTCGCCAACTGCCTTGCATCACGGCGATTGTCCTTTTCGCTGGCCTTGGCCATGCGCTTCATCCAGGCCAGATCCGCGCCAGCCGAGAACGATTTGCCGGCTCCAGTGAGCACCACCGCGCGGACGTCAGCCCGCGCTTCGACTTCGCGCAGCGTATCGATCAGTTGGTTGATCAAGACTTCGTCGAAAGCGTTGTGCACCGTGGCACGACTTAGGGTGATGGTGGCAATGCCGGCGTCAACGGCGGTCAATACGCTGGTCATACTTTGGTATGTTCCTGGTGAAGTGAAGGCCGCATGGGCTTACATCCGAAACACGCCGAATCGCTCAGGCGTTATTGGCGCATTCATGCTGGCGGAAATGGCCAAGCCCAACACGCGACGCGTATCGGCGGGGTCGATGATGCCGTCATCCCAAAGCCGAGCGGTGGCGTAGTAGGGGTTGCCTTGATGCTCGTACTGCTCGCGAATGGGTGCCTTGAAGGCTTCTTCTTCGGCAGCAGTCCACTGCTTGCCGGCAGCCTCGATGCCATCGCGGCGTACGGTCGCCAATACACTGGCAGCCTGTTCGCCGCCCATCACGCTGATGCGCGCGTTCGGCCACATCCACAGAAAGCGCGCGCCGTAAGCGCGGCCGCACATCGCGTAGTTGCCCGCGCCAAACGAGCCGCCGATGACGACGGTGAACTTGGGCACATGCGAGCAGGCGACTGCTGTCACCATCTTGGCACCGTCCTTGGCGATACCGGCGTTTTCATACTTGCGGCCGACCATGAAGCCGGTGTTGTTCTGCAGAAATACCAGCGGAATGTTGCGTTGATTGCATAGCTCGATGAAGTGCGCGCCTTTCAAAGCACATTCGGCAAACAGAATGCCGTTGTTGGCGATGATGCCGACCGGATAGCCGTGTACATGCGCGAAGCCACAGACGAGTGTTTTGCCGTAGCGCGCCTTGAATTCGTGCAACTCGGAACCGTCGACGATGCGCGCGATCACTTCGCGAATATCGAATGGACGCCGCGTATCGGCAGGAACTACGCCATACAGCTGTGACGACGGGTACAGCGGCTCTACCGGTGCTTGCAACGCCAACGGCATCGGCTTCACCCGATTGAGATGACGCACCACATCGCGCGCGATTTCCAAAGCATGCGCGTCGTTTTCGGCCATGTGATCGGCGACGCCCGACGTGCTGGTGTGCACCTCGGCACCACCCAAGGATTCGGCATCCACCACCTCGCCCGTGGCTGCCTTCACCAGCGGTGGGCCACCCAGAAAAATCGTGCCCTGATTCTTGACAATGATCGACTCATCGCACATTGCTGGCACATACGCGCCGCCGGCGGTGCAGGAGCCCATCACCACCGCAATTTGCGGAATGTTATCGGCGCTCAAACGCGCCTGGTTATAAAAGATGCGACCGAAGTGTTCGCGATCTGGAAACACCTCGTCTTGCAACGGCAAGAACGCGCCGCCGGAATCGACCAGATACACGCAGGGCAGGCGGTTCTCGCGAG
>JANNWF010000305.1:0-4228 GCA_031408455.1 Pseudoxanthomonas sp.
CAGATGCCGAGGCACGGTGCGCATCACCTGCAGCACGCGCGAATCGCGAATCGGCTCGCGCGGCGTGCCGTTGATGGTGCGCGATTCACGCAGGCTGGTGACCAAGCGGTCACGGGCGCGCTGCGAGGTCATCCCCAGCCCCAGTGCGCCTGCTCCCAGCTGCGCCAATGGGGTCATGCGCGCGCCGCCAGTGATGCAGTCAAGCCTTCCACCCAACCCGACACTATTTCAAGCGCCTGGTAGCGCGTCAGGTCGACATGGATTGGCGTGATCGAGATATAGCCCATGCGCACGGCGTGAAAGTCGGTGCCGGGGCCAGCGTCCTGCTCGGCTCCCGCGGGGCCAATCCAGTACACGGTGCGACCGCGCGGATCTTGTTGCGGCACGCACGGCTCGGAGCGATGCCGATTGCCAAGCCTGGTCACCTCGAAACCGCGAACATCGGTCCACGCCACGTCCGGCACGTTGACATTGAGAATGGTGTTGGCTGGCAGTGGATCGACCAACAAACGCGCAATGATTTCAACGGCAGCGCGAGCTGCCGTCTCGAAATGGCGGCCTGCGTGGTCGCCAGTCGACAACGACATCGCCACTGCCGGAAGACCCAAAAACCGACCCTCCATTGCAGCGGCCACGGTGCCGGAATAGATCACGTCATCGCCCATGTTGGCGAAATTGTTGATGCCGGAGACGACGATATCGGGTTCGACGGTGAGCAAGCCAGTCAACGCCAGATGCACGCAATCGGTCGGCGTACCGGCAACGCTCCATACCGCATCTTCGACTGGCTTGATGCGGATCGGTTGATCAAGGGTGAGCGAATTGCTGGCACCCGAGCGATCACGATCCGGGGCAACGACAGTGACCTCGTGCCCCGCCGCGCGCAGCCCAGCGGCAAGAATCCGAATGCCCGGTGCGTCGACGCCATCGTCATTGCTGACCAAAACTCGCATGCGATGTCAGTATCCGAAGAAGCGCTAAGCGCAAGCCGCTATTTTGCCACGAGCGCGCGTCGGCACCGACGCTCACCTTCTGCGCTCATCAAAGTCCCTAAACTTCAGTCCATGCGCCGCCGTCCAGAACCCATCAGCGAACACGATGCCGCCCTGTTTCGCGAGGCGATCGGGCCCATCCGAGAAATCGCCGCGCCCCCGGCAACGCCAATGGCTCCGCGACCCGCTCCGCGTGCGCGCATGCGCGAGCGCGATGAAGCCGAAGCGCTGCAAAGCTCGCGCGAACAACCGTTTGCATCGAGCGACTCGCGAGCCAGCGACGCGACGGCGTATCGACGCGACGGCATCAGCGAGCGCATCTGGCGCAAATTGCGCCGCGGCCAGTTCGCGGTGCAGGACGAGATCGATCTGCACCATCAAAGCGTCGCCAACGCGGAACTGCTATTGCGCGCGTTTCTGCTGGAGTGCCGCGAGCACGGCCATCTCTGCGTGCGCGTGGTCCACGGCAAAGGGCTGCACTCCAAAGCGGGCGTGCCGATTTTGAAAAATCTGGTCGAAACCACGCTGCGCCGGCGCGCCGACGTGCTTGCTTACACTTCTGGGCCGGCCGCCATGGGCGGCAGCGGCGCGGTGCTCGTTTTGCTTAGCCACCGTCAGTCTGGCGAACAGATGTCTCGCTATTCGCTGGCACCCGTTTGAGAGGTGGATGCACCCACTGCACGCTGACTCCACGGCGTGCAGCAGCGCGCTCGACGGAGGCAATGTACTCATGGTTCTGACGCAACACTGTGCGCTCGTCGGCGTTGCTGGATTGGCGATAACCCGCACTGCCGGACTGACTCGCACAACCGCTGCTGGAAGTGATCACGACAATGGCTAAACAAACGAGAAAGGTGCGCATGGACGGCTCCAGACTCAAGTGACGGAGGCGGTGCCCGGACTACGGTCTCGATTTGCTCAAGCACCCATGAACCCAAGCACCGAGATCGAGCTTACGCCTGCGTTCGGGCGATGGATCAACCGTTGGTCGCCGAATGATCACGGCTCGGCACGAGAGGGATTCGCGATGCGCGAGCGCGCGACGCCAGCGAGTTGTCGATGCTGACTGCGAGTCCTGTAGACCGGATGCAGCGCAGCGGAATCCGGGTGCTTGGGCCACCAACAGCGCGTGGACGCGAAGATTCAATCGAAACCAGTTAAGCCTGATCGCAAATTGTCACCCCCCGTCATTGCGTTGCTGTTGGCACAATGCCCTGCGGTTGTTGCGCCCTACAGGACTGGGCTAGCGCGCTCGGCCTCCTGCACATCGCCCAGCGCAAACAGCAGCGCGGTGGCATACGAGCCGGCGGGCAGGAAGAAACTAAGCCGCAACACATCCCAGGCTAACCACTCGAAACCAAACTCAGTCACGCGCACGCGCAGGGATCTACGTTCTTGCCGCAGACCCGCATCGGCCAATCCTTTGCAGATCGACTGATGTGGCAGGACGGTCGCATCTTCCAACATTCTCAGTGCACCGGCGCTGCGCAGCTCACCTGCACCCCACATCGGCCCGGTGGGATGGATGTCGCCGCTTTGCAACCGCGCGTTCAGCACTTCATCGAGCGCTTGCGGCCCGAAAACGCTGTGGCTGCCGTCTAGCATCCATACCTCGCCGTCCATGCCGGCTTGCCAACTTGCATTGTCGACGCGCGCGGCAAGCACCGCATTGAACAGGGCCGAACGGGCGGCCGACAACAGAATTCCACGCTGCTCACGTTTGATCCGCTGGCCGTCAAACATGCGCTGCGCGGCAGCCAAGTTGCCGCCGCCGTGACCGAATCGTTGTTCGCCAAAGTAATTGGCAAAGCCTTGCTCGGCGACTTGCTTTAGTCGGGTTTCGATTGCCGTGCGATCACCTTCGACCTCACGCAGGGTCAACTCGAAGTGATTGCCGGTCAGTGCCCCACGCGGCAGCTTGCGGCTGTGCCGCGCGGCCTCGATAACGCTGAACTCAGGGTGCGCCGGCCAAACGGGCGGTGCTTCGCGTCCGGGCAAGTGCAGGGAAAACGTCTGCGTGGTAACGGCGTGGCGATCCTTCATGCCGGCATAGCCGACGCCGCGCTCGTCGACACTGGCCCATAGCCCGAGCTCTCGCGCCACAAAGGCAGTATTGGCGCTGCGCTTCCTCACGCGTAAAAACAGATGCTCGCCAGCGCCGTCGGGCGCAAACCCCAAGCGTTCGTCGACGACAAAGTCTTCCGGGATAGAGCGCATCCGTGCATGCAGCACCGAATCCCCAAACGGGCGCGGCAATTCCAATGCAACATTCATGCGCGCACTTGACTCGGGACTCGGGACTCGGGGCTGGGGGGACTCTGGGCGTTCAACCGCGCACCTCGCGTTTACAAAGCAACGCCACCGCTTGCGCGGCGATGCCTTCTTCGCGGCCAGTGAAACCCAGCTTTTCGGTGGTGGTGGCTTTGACGCTGACGGCATCGACGTCGATCCGCAGGTCATCCGCCAGCACCTGCCGCATGCCATCGATGTGCGGAGCCAAGCGTGGTCGCTCGCAGATCACCACGGTATCGACATTGCCGACGACCCAGCCGCGCTCGTGCAACATCGCTTGCACGGTGCGCAACAGCATGCGGCTATCGGCGTCACGCCACTGCGGATCGGTGGGCGAAAAATGTTTGCCGATATCGCCCAAGGCCAGCGCGCCGAGCAAGGCATCGCACAGCGCATGAATCAAGACGTCGCCATCGGAATGTGCAATCAAACCCGATGAATGCGGTATCCGCACGCCGCCCAGCATGACGTGATCGCCGCGGCCAAACGCGTGCACGTCGTAGCCGGTGCCGATGCGGATCATGCGCGGCGTCCGATGCCTAAGAAACTCAAGCCTCCGTCCCCATCCGCCCCAGCACGAACTCAATCAAAGCAGCGTCCGCTGGCGTGGTCAGCTTGATGTTGTCGTCGGCGCCTTCGACCACCATCGGCAACAAACCCAAGCGCTCGATGGCCATCGATTCGTCGGTGACGTGGTTGCCGGCCGCGATGGCCGCTTGCATGGCGCGGGTCAAGGTCGCCCGACGAAACAGCTGCGGAGTCAACGCCCGCCACAACTGCGCGCGCGGCTCGGTTTGCACAATCTCACCGGCGTCGTTGCTGCGCTTTAGCGTGTCGTGCACCGGCGCCGCCAGCACCGCACCAACCGCGTGCGCGCAGCCATGCGCTAACAATCGCGTCAGATCATCTTGACGAAGACAGGGCCGCGCGGCGTCGTGCACCAG
>JANNWF010000306.1:0-2602 GCA_031408455.1 Pseudoxanthomonas sp.
CGAAATCGCCGCGCACCCATGCGGCGACGGACGGGCCGTCGGTAAGCTTGGCAATCGCATCCAAGTCGGCTTGAATGGGTGAAAGTCCGGCGGCTTCAATCTTCGCCTCATCCATTCCGGTCGCCCAGATATCGCCCACCAACTTGTCGGTGCCTTTGGCATCGGCGGCTGCGGCGGCAAACTCAACCAGCTGCTTTTGCACATCGCGCGAGCGCTCACCGAGCGCATCGAAGCTGCCCCAAGTGGTGCGGTCAGCTGGCACCGGATTGGCCGCCAGCCAGGTGCCATTGACCTTGCCGGCAAAGTCTTCGCAGGCAGCGACGTCGGCAGCGACATCGGCGGCCTTGAGCATCGGCAAGGGCGTTAACGCGCCTTCGTTGACGGTGAACACTGGTGCGGCAGGGACCGGCGCTTGCTTCGCGACGGGCGCATCTTCCGCCGGTGGGGCGGAGGCACCGCAACCGGCGAGCGCGGCGACGATGGCAAGACTCAAGGCGAGACGACTTAAGGAAGCTGGCAACACTGGACGGTACTCCGGATGGGTGGAAGCGCTTGATCTGAACGACCGAGCGCGGAAATTCACGGCGCAGCATCTGCCGAAAGGAGCGCGGGCGAGCGTGTCGAAGGTCACGGCGAGGTTGTTGCGCGGCCGCTCTAGGAGGGCCGCGCTCCTGCGCGGCTAGTGTGGATCACCCGGCGCAATAGACGAAAGCCGTTTCGCTCAGTCATGAAAGTAGACCTGCAATATCACTGCTTACCATCGCTCGGCAAAGCTCTCCGCTAAAGCAGCCCGAGCATCCGCGCTGAAGTGATCGCGGCCATCACGCCCACGATCAACAGCAGGATCATGCGCAGGTGGGTGATCATCGAACGGCGCGGCGGGGCTTTGGATTCCGGCAACCGCAGTAGCGATTCGGTACGTGTCGATTCCATCAAACCCGCCTCACGCAGCAGTTCGCGTGCGCGCGGCTGGTCATTGGTGTTCACCACCCATACCGAAGGATGCGGATAGCGATCCGGCTCGGAGTAACTGAAGTGGCCGCGATGGTTGCCCTTGTAGGAACGGCGTTCCTCGGTCCACGTTTGAATGCCAGCGTCATTGAGAAGACGCACCACGCCTTCGACGGTTTCAAGGCGCTGGGAAGTGAAGATTTGCCGCATTGTCAAAACCAATTGGTTGACGCGAAAGCCAAAAGGAACTGGCTATTCACTCCCTCCCCGATGTTCGGGGAGGGTTGGGGAGGGGTTAGGAAGCGCATCGCATTTCGAGAGTCATGGCGGACCGACCGCTGAAGAGCTTTAGAGCTGAGTCGCCATGACTGTCGATCACGCGGCGGATAATAGAGCAGGCGCTGGCTCTCGCACCTGAATTAGCCGGCTTCGGCGGCGACCACGCGGATCAGACCTTCCTGCGCGGTGGCTGCGACCAGCACGCCGCTGTGATCGTAGATGCTGCCCCGCGCCAGTCCGCGCGACCCCTGCGCGCTCGGGCTGTCGCAGGCGTACAGCAACCATTCGTCGACGCGAAACGGCCGCAGGAACCACATCGCGTGATCGAGGCTGGCCATCTGCACGTTGGGCTGCAAGTACGAAATGCCGTGCGGAAAGGTGGTGGTGCCGATCAGATGAAAGTCGGATGCGTAAGCCAGCATCGCTCGATGCAGGGCCGGATCGTCGGGAATGCGGTCGACCAAACGAAACCACACTTGCTGATACGGGGGCCGCTTGGTTGGCTTCAGCTCGTTGCGTGGATACACATGACGAAATTCGAAGGGACCCTTGCGAAACATCCAACGGCGCATTTTTGCCGGAAGTTGCGCCAGCGTTTCGTTATCAAAGGTCTCTGCTTCGGGCAGATCTTCCGGCTTGGGCACCTCAGGTGGCGACAGCTGATGGGTGGCGCCTTCCTCGTGCACATGGAAGCTCGACGACAGCACAAATACAGGCTTGCCGTGCTGAATCGCAGTGACCCGACGCACCGAAAAACTGCCGCCATCACGGGTGCGGTCGACGTCATAGACAATCGGCGCTTCGATATCGCCCGCACGCAAGAAATACGCGTGCAGCGAATGCACCGCGCGGTCGGCATCGACCGTCTGTTGCGCGGCTGAAAGTGATTGCCCGAGCACCTGGCCGCCAAATACGTAACGAGTGCCGATATCGCGACTCGCGCCTCGGAACAGGTTGTCTTCCAGTCGCTCAAGTGCCAGCAAGTCAAGCAGTTCGGAGACAACGGTTTGCATAGGGAAGGGACGGGCGGCGAGCGGGCTGCAAAGTATACGCACGCCCCTTGCGCGGCAAAGTTGCGCCGGCTCGGGTCCCAATCGCTGCCTTTCAGTTGCTGGATCAGCATCGAGCTTCGGCCTTCAAAGCCCCTGTCCCTCTGGGAGAGGGGTTGGGGAGAGGGTACGGACTTGCACAAAAGCATGAAATCCAGCCTGCAAGCTCACTTGGCGCAGCGCTCCGTCTTGAGTCGCTCGCCATGACTTCCATCCCGCTTGGCGTGGGGTATCCAACAGAAGCTGGCTGTGGTGAGACGTTCAACAGGCCAAGCTATCGAAGCCAGTCCGCAAACCTGTGAGACTTGCAGCCCCAACGCCAA
>JANNWF010000307.1:0-2142 GCA_031408455.1 Pseudoxanthomonas sp.
TTTTCATGATCGATATTCCTCAATACAGGAAAGTGGATGAACAGATGAAGATCGGCAAACGTCGCGGCGCTTCAGTCGGGCGGTATCCAAATTCGTTCCGTGGGATTTAAAGCGCCCGCCCGGGGAGCCTGCGGGCCATGCGATGGGCTGGTGACAGGCGATTGCGCTCGGCTGGTGATTGGCAATGCGGCTTGCGAAGCGCACAGTGCGCAGTCAGCGGTTGCGCAAGCCATGGCGGCTTTGCAATCGTCAGTGCAACACAAGCGGTGGTCACGAACCGACGAATAAGCGGTTTCTGCGGCAACAAGGCAACCGATCAACAACGCAAAGGTGATGATTAAGCGACCCATCAGTCCATTTTATTCACGGGGGTTGGAGAAGAATATGGGGAAGAACGGCGCAGGCGTAGCGCATTCGAGACAACCGACACGGAACTCAAGCTCATGGCCAGCGCCGCGAGCATGGGTGACAGCAGCCAGCCGGTGAAGGGGTAGAGCACGCCCGCCGCCAGCGGCACGCCGAGCGCGTTGTAAACAAAGGCGAAGCCGAGGTTCTGCTTCATGTTCGCGACGGTCTCTTGCGAGATGCGCCGCGCTTGCGCCATGCCGCGCAGGTCGCCCTTGACCAAGGTGACCTGCGCGCTGTTCATCGCCACGTCGGTGCCGGTGCCCATCGCCACGCCCACATCGGCCTTGGCGAGCGCCGGCGCATCGTTGATGCCGTCACCCGCCATCGCGACGATGCGGCCTTCACGTTGCAACTTGTCCACGAGTGCCAGTTTGTCAGCGGGTTTGACTTCGCCGTGCACTTCGTCAATGCCCAGCTTCGCCGCCACGGCTTTGGCCGTCGTCAGGCCATCGCCGGTAGCCATGATTACGCGAATGCCGGAGGCCTTCAGTGCCGCAAGCGCCTCTAACGTGCTGGACTTGATGGGGTCGGACACGGCCAACAGCCCAGCCAACTGGCCATCCAACGCCAGCAGCATCACGCTCGCGCCTTCGGCGCGCAGCGACTCGGCCTGTGCTTTCAGCGCCTCGACCGGCACGCCCAGCTGCGCCATCAGCGCCGTGTTGCCCAGCGCCAGTTTCTTGCCAGCCACGCTGCCCTGCACGCCAATGCCGGTGCTGGATTCGAAGCCCTCGGCCTTGTCGAGCGCCAACCCACGCGCACGGGCAGCGCTCACGATGGCGTTTGCCAACGGATGCTCGCTGCCCTGGTCAAGGCTCGCCGCCAGACGCAGCACGTCGGCCTCGGTGAACCCGTTTGCCGCCATCGCGCGATCGAATCGCGGCTTGCCTTCGGTAAGCGTGCCGGTCTTGTCGACGATCAGCGTGTCCACCTTGCGGAAATTCTCGATCGCTGCCGCATCGCGGAACAGCACGCCTTGCGTGGCCGCCTTGCCGGTGGCGACCATGATCGACATCGGCGTGGCCAAACCGAGTGCACAGGGGCACGCGATGATGAGCACCGCCACGGCGTTGATCAGACCAAACACCCAACTCGATTCACTGGCGGAAGAAGGTCCGAACACACCCCACACCACGAAGGTCAGCAATGCGATGCTGACGACGGTGACAACGAAGTAACCCGCCACCTTATCGGCCATGCGCTGCATCGGTGCCTTGGACCGCTGCGCTTGCACCACCAGCTGCACGATGCTGGCCAGCACGGTTTGTGAGCCGACTTTCTCCGAGCGCATCACCAGCGCGCCGGTGGTGTTCATGGTGGCACCGATCAACTTGTCGCCCAGGCGCTTGGTCACCGGCACCGGCTCACCTGTCAGCATGGATTCGTCAACCGCGCTGCTGCCTTCAATGACAACGCCGTCCACAGGAACCTTCTCCCCAGGACGCACGCGCAGCGAATCGCCGACGTGAACGTGCGTCAGCGGCACGTCCTCCTCGACGCCATCAGCGTTGATCCGGCGTGCGGTTTTGGGCGCGAGGTTCAACAAAGACTTGATCGCCGCAGAGGTTTGCGAGCGCGCCTTGAGTTCCAGAACCTGACCGAGCAACGTGAGCGAGATGATCACCGCCGCCGCCTCGAAATAGACCGACACCCGACCCATCGAAACGAATGAGGCGGGGAACACCCCCGGTGCCACGGTGGCCACCACGCTGTAGATGAAAGCCGCCGAGGTGC
>JANNWF010000308.1:0-1635 GCA_031408455.1 Pseudoxanthomonas sp.
GACAAGCGGCGATCAGGGTGTTGAGGCCAGCGCGGATGCGTTCGAGTTCTTCGATGCGCTGCGCGATATCGCCGAGCTTGCGCTCGGCCGCGCGCTTGACCTTGGCGATGTCGTGCTCGTCGCTCAAGGCAAGCAATTCGCGTACGTCGTCCAGCGAAAACCCCAAGGCCTTGGCACGGCGAATGAAGCGCAGCCGTTTCAGTTCGGCCGCGCCGTAGCGGCGGTAGCCCGATGCCAGTCGCCCGGCAGGCGCCAGCAACGCGTTGCGCTCGTAGTAGCGCACCGTATCGATGGCGACGCCGGCCTGTTTTGCGAGTTGGCCGATGCTCAGTGCAGACGTGCTCGAGGCAGCCCTGCGTGATGAAGATAGGTGCGGTGCAGACATGTGCAATCTCCTCGTGAGGCGGCAGTCTGCACCTTGGACTTAAGTCCAGAGTCAAGCGCTGGGTATTCAGTCCCAATAAAACCAACCAAGGTTGAGCGTCTGTTCGCTGCCGCACGGCTGATGGTCGGGCGTTGTTTTTGCCCGGGACCAGCACACCCGAGTTAGGTAGGAACGCGTTCAAAGAGTCGCTTCCGACGTCGCCACAGGATTCGGCAGTGCGGCTAGCAGCTAAATGCCGCGTGGGAACGCAGAAAGGGGCATGGAGGCACGCAGATGTCACTCCGCTAAGTGAGGCTCCGCTGATTGCGATAGTTGCGGGGTAGCGAACAAACCGGCACAAATTTGCCGCGCATAGTCGATCCGGGCTTTACCCAATCCATGAAATGCATCGCTCCCATGCGGGAGCCTGTTGGTCACAGCCAAGGGAAACAACGCCCCTCGCGGCATCCGCCGCTTGCCAAAGGAGATAACGATGCCCACGCGCCCGCAACACTCGCCGATCAAATCGGTTCGCCGCCAGTTCGGCGTACTGGTCTTGTTCGCCGCCCTCATGGTGGTTACGGCCTTCGCCGGCGCACAGCAAACGCCTGCGAGCCAGTCATCCGCGACCTCATCGAAGCCCATGGACCATGCCGGCATGGCAAACATGAAGTCCCATGCCGGCATGTCGATGACGGGCGATGTCAACTACGACTTCGCCGTCAACATGCGCAAGCACCATCAGATGGGCCTAATGATGGCCGAGGCGCAACTGAGGAACGGTAACGACGCCAAGCTGCGCGCCATGTCCACCCAGATCATTGCGGCGCAAAAGAAGGAAGTGGCCGCGCTGGATCGCTGGATCACGACGCGCGATCAGGCAAAGGTAGCGCAGAGCAAAAAGTGATTCTTGGTGCGCTCCATCCGCGCCGTGGGCGGGCCGCTTCGAGACCCCAAAGTTGCGCAAAAGCGCTTTGGGGCGCTCTCCATCGGCCGCCTTCGGCATGGCCTTTTGCTGATGATGCTGTCGGGATGCACGACCCCTGCGAGGGATGCGATGTTGACATCCACAGTCGATAGCCGGCAGGACGTCAATCTGAGCATAGATGCCGCGCTCGGAGAGCAGGCATATGCGAACGAACAAGCGTTGGCGGACGAGATCGGAGCGGTAATCGCGCAGTCCCTGCGGTCGAAATTCGCAGCGGGAGCTGTGCTGCACGACGCGCATCCCAAGGCTCACGGTTGCGTGCGGGCGGAGTTTCGTGTGTCCC
>JANNWF010000309.1:0-7240 GCA_031408455.1 Pseudoxanthomonas sp.
CCCATTTCACCTTCAATTTCAGCCTTCGGCGTAAGCGCAGCGACCGAGTCGATCACCACCATGTCGACAGCGTTGGAGCGCACCAGCATGTCGGCAATTTCCAGCGCTTGCTCGCCGGTATCCGGCTGCGACACCAGCATGTCTTCAACTTTGACACCGAGCTTGGTGGCGTACACCGGGTCCAGCGCGTGCTCGGCGTCGATGAAGGCACAGACGCCACCGGCCTTCTGACATTCGGCGATTGCCTGCAAGGTGAGGGTGGTTTTGCCGGACGATTCTGGACCGTAGATTTCCACCACCCGGCCCTTCGGCAAACCACCGATACCCAGCGCGATATCCAGCATCAAGGAACCGGTGCTGATGACCTCGGTAATCTCGGCGACTTGATCGCCCATGCGCATGACTGCGCCTTTGCCAAATTGCCGCTCGATCTGAGTCAGCGCTGCGGCCAAAGCGCGCTTTTTGTTGTCGTCCATCGGGATTCCTTGAGTTTGGTTTGAAAGAGTTCGGTTTCGGCTCTTACTCCCTCCCCGATGTTCGGGGAGGGCTGGGGAGGGGCTAGGAAGCGCATCGCTTTCCTGACGGTCATGGCAACTCGGACGTAACTTATGCGGCGCGGTCGTTAGCCATGATCGTTAGGAGGCGCAGCCTGTCCGCGGGCGGTCTCAGTAGCTGCGACGAGAGTGCTGGTCGGGCCGCCACCAAGGGCGGTCGAGACAGACAGTATCCCACGAAGGTGTGAGCCCGCCGTCGGCAAACACTGGCGTGTGCGGTAGGAAAAATCCTCGCCGCGGACGATCGGGTTCAGTACTCAATGGCATTTCCTTAAGCTCATACGCTCAAGAATCGTCATTCCGGCGAACGCCGGAATCCAGCAGTTGCCGCCCAGACCCAGAGTCCAACAGAGCTGGATCCTGGCGTTCGCCGGGATGACGAGTCTTTAAAGAAACGCCAATGGGTTTGGTACTCGAATTGAGACCGGGGCTGGTCGCTGCGGCTACAAAAGTTAGGATTGTGATAATTTGCGGGGCTGGACGAGAAGCCGTCTTTTAGGTGCGCGACGCATCGTGCCCGTCCAGACCGCCATCCAGGGAGTCAAAATGTCGAACCTTTTGAAATTGATGAAGGAGCTCGGTGCCGATGCCGCGCTTAACGACGAGTACAAGAAAGACCCAGCCGCTGTGATCGCTCGCTATAACTTGAGTGACGAAGAACGCGACGCGCTGCTGAATAAGGACTATGAGGCGATCAAACGACTCACTGGGCTAAAGGATGGGCAGTACTCCACCAACAGCACCATCAAGGCCTACGACAGCTAGACCTCGGCGGGCTTCCCGCTGCGGTAACTCAAGCCAACGGCTCATGTGGACCGTGACGCGTAGGGCATTGGCGCTGTTGTGCTGGGTTAGTGTCGCGTCTGCGACGACCCACTCGCTAGAGCAGCGAGTGGCTGAGATCGAGTTACTGAATACAACCGCCCCGTGGCGGCAGTCGGCCGAACTGATCGATACCCTCGACAGGGAAGCGATTGCAATGCCTGTCGCGCTCGCCTACCGCGTCGACCTGGTTCGGATGCGCAATTTCGCTCTCGCGGGAGACTATCAGCGCGCGCTGACGCTTTCAGACTCACTGCTCAGCCGCGATGTGGCGCCTGATCTACGGATTCGCGCTCTCGCGCTTGCAGTCAATGTGTCGACCAATGTCTCTGACTACCCAACCGCCTTTGCGCGGTTGAAAGAAGGGCTGACGCTGATCGAGACACTCGATAGCCAGCAGCCACGCTTGCTGGGTATGGCCTCATATTTGTACCTACGCGTCGGCGAAGACCGTCTGGCGCTGGAATTCGCTGAACAGTACTTGGATGCTGCCCGCGCCAGCGGCAATGCGCGCGATATCTGTTTGGCACTGTCGGACTACGGCATTGCGATGGACGAGATCGGTAAAAGCGCACAAGCCGAGACGATCCGACACGAACAGATCGACGCCTGCGGTCGCGCTGCCGATCCGGTGTTCGTTGCCGACGGCCACAAGGGCGTGGGCCTGTCTCTACTTGCTCAAGAGCTACCCGCTCAAGCAATAGCGTGGTTGACCAATGCGCGCGAGCGCTTTGCGGTGGCCGGGTTCGCCAACGGCGTGGTTGAAACGGATATGCGCTTGGCGGAAGCAAAGCTCCGTTCTGGTGGGTCGATCAGCGAAGCCGACGCCTTGGTTCGCGGTGCCTTGCCCACGTTTGAAGCACAGAAAGCGTGGGACGACATGGCGGCGGCATACAACCTGCTAAGCGAAATAGCTGAAGCCCAAGGGCAGCCCGTGGAAGCGCTGGCGCAGCTGCGAAAGGCCCAAGCCTCCCGCACCCAACTTGATGAAGATGCGCGCCAACGCCGCCTGTCCTACCTGCAAGTCGAGTTCGATACCCAGGCCAAACAACGGCAAATCTCCGACCTGCAAGCCGAGCAAGAGCGGCAACGCGTGGAGATCGAGGCCCGCTCACGCACTGAGTGGTTGCAGGGACTAGCACTACTCAGCCTGTTGCTGGTAGCCGCGCTGTTGGTGTCGCTACTCTCACGCACGGTGATCGAGCGGCGCCGCTACCGCGAGGCATCCGAGCACGATGGCCTGACTGGCCTCTACAACCATCAAAGCACACTGCGCCTGGGTCACGAGATGCAGCAACGCTGCCGGCGCGAGCGCAAGCCATTCACTGCGGTGGTCGCCGACATCGACCGCTTCAAACAGATCAACGATCGCTTTGGTCACGCCGCTGGCGATGCGGTATTGCGGTCGCTGGGCCAACTGGTGCGCGAGGTGTTTCCCAAGCAGGCGGTGATCGGCCGCAGCGGCGGCGAGGAGTTCACCTTGCTGCTGGATGCCAGCGTCGAGCAAACGCGTTTTTTGATTGAGGACTTGCGGCGTCGTATTCAGCCAGTTGCTATTTTGAATGAGCTGGTGGAGTACAGCTTGAGCTACGGCATCTGCGAAGCCACCGACTCGCACGCACCGCTGGAAGACATCCTGCGCAGTGCCGACATGGCGCTATATCAGGCTAAACGCAGCGGCCGCAATCGGGTGGTCGATGCCACTTCGCTAGTCGCCGCCAGCACGCCGGAATCTGGCCTCGTCGTGGTCGGCAGCGGCATTCAGTTGGGCCGCCATTTGAGCCCACGCTGCCTATCGGAAATCCAGGAAGCCGAGCGCGTGTTTGTGCTCACCGACGGCGCTGCACACGCCATGATTGCCGAAATGCGGCCCGACTTGATCGATCTGCGCGTGCACTACGCGGTGGGCAAGGATCGCCGCCAGACCTATCAAGAAATGGATAACGCGATCATGACCGAGGTGCGCGCCGGTAGGCGCGTATGCGCGGTGTTCTACGGCCATCCCGGCGTGTTTGCCGATGTTCCCCACGCAGTGATTCGCAAAGCACGCGAGGCTGGCTTTAGCGCGCGCATGGAGCCCGGCATTTCATCGGAAGCCTGTTTGTACGCCGACCTTGGCATCGACCCGGGTCGACATGGCGTGCAGTCGCTGGAAGCCACCCAGTTCCTGATCGAGGATCGACAGATCGACAGCCGCAGCTTGCTGCTGCTGTGGCAAGTCGCGCTCACCGGCGATCTCAGCTGCTCGCGCTTTCACGCGGTGCCTGAAGAACTCAACAAACTGGTGCAACGTCTGCTGCTGGACTACCCCGCCGACCATGACGTGATTCTTTACGAAGCGGCCAGATTGCCCATCGAGTCATTCCGCGCCGAGCACCTACCGCTCGGCCAGCTCGCCAATGCAAGTTACGAGGAATTCACGACCCTGGTCATCCCTCCGTGCGCGCCGAGGCATCCTGATGTGACAGCACGGTTGTTGCAGTCGATGAAGAGGGTGGGGGGTTAGGTTGGCTTTTCGGTTTTCGGCTTCTCCGGAATCCACTTTCTTGCCCCTCACTCGCGGCTTTCAGCTTCACCGCAAGGTTTCGTCCGCCTCAGCGGCAGCCGAGCGAAGCGAAGGCCGGGGCGAAGCCCCGGAACAGACGAAACCGTGCGACACCCCTACAGCGAACGAGAGAAGCGACAGGCTGGGTTTCGGATTCCGCTCGAATGACGACCGGTTGCCTACCGGCTCAAACGAACGAAATCGGGCGGAAAGCCATTAACAAGCGAGAGAAGGGAAAACTCGCCGCCAGCAATTGTCAGAACGAGAACGCGCGATTCACCTCACCTCCCCCAACATCCTCATTAACCCCTCCAACGCCATCGCCACCGTCTGCCGCCGCACTGCGTCGCGGTCGCCGTCGAAGTGAAATACCTTCGCTTGCGGATAACCGCCGCGCCGTTTCCAACCTATCCAGACTGTGCCGACCGGCTTCTCTTGGGTGCCGCCGGAGGGTCCGGCGATGCCGGTGACGGCGACTGCCATGCTGGCGCCGGAGTGGATCAAGGCACCGGACACCATTTCCATGCAGGTCTCTTGGCTGACCGCGCCGTGCTCTAGTAACGTCTCGGCGCGCACGCCGAGCATCGCTTGCTTGGCTTCGTAGCTGTAGGCGGCGATGCCGCAGTCAAACCAATCCGAGCAACCAGGAATATCGGTGACCGTCTTGGCTATCCAGCCGCCGGTGCAGCTTTCGGCGGTGACCAGCGACTGGTGCTTGGCCTTCAAGGCATGGCCCAGCGCTTCGGCTTGTTGCCACAGGGCGGCGTCATTGGGAAACAGGATTGCGCTCATGCCGGCACCCTAGCGATTTGCGCCTGGCTTGTCCAAGAGCTGGCTTGTCCAACCGCTGGCTTGTTCAAAGGCTCGCCTGCCCAGAGCCGCGCATGTTCGGAGGCCGGCTTGCCAGAATTGACATGGCCTTTCAGCGAGATCGATCTCCCGGTCGATGCCAATCAAGAATGTGGAGTAGCGCCGACGGCGTGCTTCCCTTGCAGCGCCCGCGCCACCACTTCCGCTGAGTAAAACTGGCCCGTCACGGCGTTTTTCACCAAGTCAGCCAGTGCCTGATTGCGGGGCGCGCACTGCCCGTGCGACGTTGCCAAGCGCACGACTGCGCCGCACAAATCGTCTACCTCGGTCACCCGACCACGCACGCGATCTTCATACATCGATGAGCGCGCCTGCGGGTCGATGCTCAGCATGCGTCGCGCCAGCAATCGGAACAGCGGCGTCGGCAAGCGCAGCAGCGCGGGCAACCAGCGACTTGGCAAGGGCGTGACGCGCGCGGGCCGGATGCCGGCTGCCCGCATGGCGGCCAACGCTTCGTCTTGCAGGTCGGCGAGGATTCGTCGCCATGCCCGACTCTCCAACTCTTCCAGCAAGGCGATGCCGGCCAGTGCATTGAGCGGATTGTTGAGATTGAGCAGTAACTTGCCCCACTGCACTGGCCGCATGTCGGCGTAGAGATCCAGGCCAAGGCCCGCCTTGGTGAACACGGACACCCATTCCTCACTGACGCGGCATTGTTGTGCCGCAAGTCGGCCGCTGCTCGTCTGTCGAACCTCATTGGCGGATCCATGCACCACGTTGAAGGGCACCATGCCCGCGAGGGCGTCGAGGTCGGGCGCGGCGCGGCGAATCCGCTCGACGTTGTCGACGCCGTTCTGCAGCGAAATCAGCGGCGTGCCCGGCGTGCAAGCAGCCTGCAACTCAGCGGCGGCGTGCGCGGTCGCGGCACCTTTGACGGCAAGCAACAGCAAGCGTGCAGCAGGCGCCTCGGCAGC
This sequence comes from Pseudoxanthomonas sp., assembly GCA_031408455.1. Taxonomy (GTDB): domain Bacteria; phylum Pseudomonadota; class Gammaproteobacteria; order Xanthomonadales; family Xanthomonadaceae; genus JANNWF01. Next base: position 5,706 of record JANNWF010000309.1, read on the forward strand.
CGACATCGAAACTCCGAATTGATCACTCGACAGCTGCTGCGGGGCCTGATCGAGCGCGGCAACTCGCAAGCCCTCGGCTTGCAACAGCGCCGCGACGCCAGGCCGGGCAACGAAGTGCACGCGTTGCCCCGCCAGTGCCAGACAACCGCCCACGTAAAGGCCGATGGCACCGGCGCCGAATACCAGCACATCAACGGGAGCAGGTGGGCCACTCATTGAGCGTTCTCCTGAAGCAGTGTCGATTCCAATCAAGTCCAAGCACAAAAAACGCGAAAGCAGCGCAGCAAGCTGCGCTCTACGGAACGGTGGGCATGGCATGGGCGCTCTTGTATAGCCGACCGAGCAAACGAAGGCGTACGCGCGCAGCGCGCGAACTTGCTCAGCTGCTCTCACGACACGTAACCCCAACATTTCAACAGCCCGAGGCATCCAGTGTCTCAGGACATCTGCCGCGGCGTGGTCGTTCACGGAGGGTGCCAATGTCGAAATTGAGGCCAGTTTCCCAGCACACAGGCACACCAGCCCGGGTGTTGACGTAATGCCGGGGGCAAGCGTGGGGTCCCCACGTGCAAGAAGCAGGCTTGAGTGATGTCGACACTGATCGGGGAGTTGATAGATGCGGGCAAGTGCTCGCTCAACTACATCCATCCGCTGCGCCTAAAAGCGCGCACCCTCGAACGACAAGAGATTTTAACCAATGCGAAACACTACTTTGTGGTGCGCCATCGCTCTCGGACTTGGGCTTGCCCAGTCTGCGGCAGCAGTCCTGCGCGTCTCTCCCTCGGGCGTCGGCAGCGCCGTCTATGTGCCTTACTACACGGTCGAAGACGGTCGAGCCAGTCTGCTGACAGTGAGTAATTCCAGTGACCAACCGACCATGGTTCGGGTCCTGTTTGCGGAGGCTCAAAACGGTCAAAGCGTGATGAGCTTCAATGTGATGTTGCCGGCGCAATCGGTGTGGTCGGCTTCGGTCAGCGCCTTGGCGGACGGGGCCAAAGTGACGAGCCAGTCGTCCGTGTGCACCGTGCCAGTGTTGGCCACGTTCGCCCCGGGATTTACCTTTGTGAACTTTGACTACGCCCACAACCATCCCGATGGCGGTAGTACCGGGACTGCGCGAGTGCGCACCGGTGCCGTGGAAGTCATCGAATTGGGCGCGCTGACTGGCGCGTTGGGTGAGGCCACCGCCGCACTCGATTGTGAGGACATCATGGCTGCCTACGTCAACACAGGCTCGGGTGTGCCGGTCCGCACCGGCCAGATACTGGCCCCGACCGGACAGATTTCGGCCAAGGTCAATGTCATCGAGGTGGTCAAGGGTTTGATCAACACGATCGAAGGCGTTGCCATCGAAGGCTTCTCCGAGGTGCCGCAAGATGTCACCGGCGACGACTACCTGCCGCGCATCTCCACCCCGAGACTCGGGCAAACAACTCCCGAGTTCGTGGTCGATGGACCGAATGGGCGCTTGGTGTTTGCGTCCAATCGTGGCCCGGACGCGATCAGCAGCCTGTTCATGCGCAGCGAAATCGGCG
>JANNWF010000310.1:0-3970 GCA_031408455.1 Pseudoxanthomonas sp.
GAAATCTCGGCCGCTTGGCGGGAAACACCATACGTCGTCCGACAATGCTGATCCATATTTTCAGCCGTGTTCAGCGCGCCGAAGGCGTCTCGAAACGTTCGTTCTGCAAGCAATGACAGTGGCTCTGCATCGGCAGCCTCAGCCCGGCGAATCGTGTGCAAGTCTCTCTCCTGGAAGCCTGGCAGAGAAGTAATGCGGTGTTTTGGCCGGCTGAAGCCTAGCGCCCCGTAGGGCGGGCCTCGGCGCCTCGGCCCACCTTGGAAACCGGCGAGACTGTTTTGACGGGCCGAGGCCCGCCCTACGTTTGCTTTGGCTCGGACGGATTGTTATGCCCCACGCTTTTCAGTCACCGAGACGAACAAAGCGACAAGCATGGCCACCATGCATCCAATGGTAAGCGTCCATGGCGGCGATGCAAGGGTGTTCATGGTGAGGGGAATCATGGCCGGCATCGGCGCGCGATCGGGAAGTGCACGTTCAAGAATAAAGTACAGACCAAAACCGTTACCTGATTAGCCCCGATTCTCAGCTGTTGAGCCCCTCTCCCCTCGGGAGAGGGGTTGGGGTGAGGGTTCGGTGCCAGTTTGGGGCTTCAAGACCACCTCGAACCCTCATCCGGCGCTTCGCGCCACCTTCTCCCGGAGGGAGAAGGGCTCATCCTCGATACTGGCTGAGGATCGGGGCTAATCAGGAACCGTTATGGCAATGCCGGTCCACTTCAGCAATGGGTATGCCGCACCTCGCCAGCCCGCCGACGACACGCAGCCAGCTTGGGTTGCACTGCTCCACCTCCCAAGGTAGAACCAACTCAAGGTCGAACCCGAACACGCACGCCAAATCGAAAAGGAGAGGCGACATGTATCGCACGCCTGCTATCGCGCTACTGCTTTCTTGCAGCATTGCCACTGGGCCGACATTGGCGACGGAGCTGGTGTTGACCGCCCCACGCAATCCCAGCGCCGGCCAAGCCAGCACGCTGGTATTCAACGCGCCCGCGTTCGGCTACGACCTCAACCCAGCCACTCAACCCGTGGCAAGCATCGCCGGAACTGGCATTCGCATTGACCTCAACGCCATCCTGAAAAAGCCGTCGTAGTCACGAACCGAATTCCTAGCTCATGGCCATTGTTCTAGCGCCCATCACCATGGATTCCCTGCGCGCGCTTGCTGACGGGGTAGCACCGCAGTTAGGTGAACTGGTCGCTGCTGAGGGAAGTTTGCCTCCCGCGCATGTCATCGCGCGGGCGATCCGATTGCTTTCGGATGGTTGCGAACCACGATGGGCCGCGCCCTTCAACATCATTGATGTCGAGCGGCGCGTGATCGTCGGAGGCTGCGGTTTCAAGGGCGCTCCGGTCGCTGGGTCGGTCGAGATCGGCTACGGCATTGCGCCCGTTTTCCACCGCCAAGGTTGTGGGTATGCGGGCATCTCGCAGCTGTTGCAGATGGCTGCGGCGTCGCGGTTGGTGACTGAAGTCATTGCCTTGATCGCGCCTGAGAATGCTGCCTCGCAGGCCTTGGCGACCAAGCTTGGGTTCATCCATCGCGGAGAACGGATCGACCCCGAAGGCGAGCTAGTCCAGTCATGGCATTGGCAGTGCGCTTCGTAACCACGCTCGGGCCCCACACTCAACCACCATGGAACTTCGCGCGCTCAAGGCTGACATCACCACGCTTGCGGTGGACGCCATCGTCAACGCGGCCAATTCCTCGTTGCTGGGTGGCGGTGGTGTAGACGGAGCCATCCATCGTGCGGCAGGCCCGGAACTCTTGCACGAATGTCGCCTGCTGGGCGGATGCAAGACCGGACAGGCAAAGCTCACGCGCGGCTACAACCTACCAGCAAGATTCATCATCCACACCGTCGGCCCCGTCTGGCGGGGCGGAGACAATCAGGAACCCGCGCTGCTGGCTTCCTGCTACCGCGAATCCCTGCAGATTGCGGCGGCCAACGGCATCAAGAGCATCGCGTTTCCCAGCATCAGCACCGGCATCTACGGCTATCCCATCGAACAAGCCGCCGTGATTGCGGTTTTGACTGTCAGAACGTATGCGCCGTCGCAGGGATTGGAGTCGGTGCTTTTTTGCTGCTTTTCGGAGCGCGATCTTTTGTTTTACCAGCAGGCCTTGCAAGAAGCGGGCATAGGCAACTAGCTCGCTGCCGCAGCGACAGGTGAGCAAATTTGTGGGGCAGACTGACCACTTATCTTGGTCTGGACCGACCGTTTTGATGGCCCCCGAATGATTTGATGCAGAGAGGCAGAACCCTATGAACAAGAAGCGTACTTCCGCAGGTATCCGCGAAGCTGACGTGCCCTATGTCCCAACGGACAAAGCGGCGGTCGTATCGTTCTGGGATGCGGCAACAGCGCATCAAGGTGTCGCTGAACTGCGCGCCAAACGAGGACGACCGAAGAAGGCCGAAGACGAGCGCAAGGAGCAGATCGCATTGCGTCTGGATGCTGACGTGCTCGCTTGGTACCGCGGACTGGGTGCTGGCTGGCAAACATGCATGAATGCGGTGTTGAAGGCGTATCGGGATGCAACGATTTGAACTTGATCAGGCCGGTGGGTGGTGCGTGCGCGAAAGTGCCTGAACAGCCTCGCCTATAATTCTGGCAACCAAAAACAGCAGACCCTTGCATTGCTTTCCCTCAACAACGCGCGCACTTCCGATGCGCGCAACACGCTTGCATTTGCCCTCTTCGCACTAGCCATCGTCACCGTCAACGCCGTCGTGCTGTCCCGCTATCCCGCTTGGCAGGGCCAGGCCGCGCCGGAGTGGCCGGTGGCGATCGATCTGCTGGTCGTCATTCCCTTGCTGTATCTCGCGCTGTTTTTCCGCCGTGGCTGGGCCGCGGTGTGGCGCGCGGCCGCGCTGGTCGGGCTCGGCGTACTGATCGGCAGTTTCATCATCCCGCAGGAATCCAAACAACTGTGGCTGCTGCTGGAGCCGCTTCGATACGTGGTGCTGGGCGGCGTGCTGCTGGCGCAAGTCGGTGTAGCGCTGTTCGTACTCAGACAAATCATGGCCGCACGCCACACGCAGAACCTGGAGCTGGCGCTGGACCACGCTATTACCAAGCACGTTGGACAGGAAGGCATCGGTAGCCTGATCCGCCTGGAAGCGCGCGTATGGCTATACGGGCTGCTGCGCAGGCCCGTCCGGCAACCGTTTCCCGGGCAGCGGCATTTCCATGTCGGCAAGCAGGGAATGAATGCGTCCAATCAACAGGGCTTTCTGATTCTGATCGGCGCCGAGATTCCCATTGCTCACTTCCTCATCGCCCTGTTCGACCCGATGATTGCCGCCGTCGTATCCGCCTTGTCCGTCTACGGTTTCATGTTCATGTTGGCCGAGTACCGAGCGACCCTCCACCGACCCATCAGCGTGGACACCGATGCCATGCATATCCGCTACGGCGTGGTCACCGACCTTCAACTCCCATGGCACGCCGTGGTCAGCGCCGAGCCGTTCAAAGGGGAAGTACGGCGCGCGAAAGGTCAGATGCGCCTGATCGGGATGGGCGAAGCCAATGTCGTGCTCGAACTCGCGCCAGGGAAACGGTTGAGATCGCTGCTTGGTGAGCGGGAGACGCAGTGGATTTATCTGGGTGTAGATGATGTGGGTGGGTTTTTGTCGGAAGTGCGTTCGCGCGTGGGGTTAAAGGCTGTCAGCGGGTAGTTGCGGAGCTTGGATTTCTGGTCGAATCAACTTCCCCGAAGAAGCGCACTCTCAAAAGGAATATGAAAGGCGTGAGCATCTCAGTGTCACAAGCACAGCTCGACATGCGCCAAAGCTATTACAGCGGTGGCGCTGGCATTTTGGCGTCGGGTCTTGTTTGGACAGCGGCGGCGGGTATTGCAATATCCGGCTCCGCGCAGAAGGCGGTCTGGGCATTGCTTGTTGGTGGCATGTTGATTCATCCGGTCAGCGCGCTGATCTGCAAAATGCTCGGCGCGCGTGGAA
>JANNWF010000311.1:0-4830 GCA_031408455.1 Pseudoxanthomonas sp.
GCACAGCGCAATGTTGCGCCGCGCGGCGCGGCGGCGGCTGCCAAGCAGCAGGCGCAGCAGGATGCCTAACGTGTGGCCCAAGCCACGCTGCAACCACCACGGCAAGCGAGCAAGCAGCCACATCACGGCGATGCCAACGTAGGTTGGCCAGCAACGGATGGATCGCGGTGCCGGGCCGGCCGAGGTCGCGCTAATCATCCTAGAAACCGCAGTTGGACGCGCCCGAGTGTGCGTTTGGGAGGCCATCTGACGCGAAACGACGAGGCGCAGGTTGAACACCTGCAACGAGGAGAGACAAAGTCAGATGGCCTCCCAAACGTGCAATCGGGTGTGTAGCGGTCCTCACCAAGCGGGTGAGTCGAACGAAGATCAAAAGCTGAGGCGCAGCGTGCGCTTCGAGACTTCTGGGAGCGGTCAACTGCGGTTTCTAGGATCATCGGTGCTGAGGCCAAAACCGCAGTCGCAGTTAGGGACTGGGCAAACGCGGCACGCCCATGCTGCTGCGCTCTTCGGTGACCGTCGCCACCACCGCATTGCGGGTAATTCGGCGCACGCTTTCGCAGGCTTCGCCGCGGCTGGCGCGGATCGCGTTGGCGAAGGCTTGCCGCGCACGCGCGTCGTCGGCTTGTTGCGCGTACAGCTCGCCCATCGCCTCCCAGACGAGGGCATCGACGTCGCCACCCAGTGCGCGCAGCAGGTAGTCTTCAGCCTTGCCCCATAGCTGCTCGGCACGACACAAATTGCCCAGCGCGAGCTGGATTCCGGGGCTGCCGGGGTGCTCGGCTAGCCACGCCTCCGCGCGCCGAATGGCCAGCGAGCGATCACTGTGCGCAAGGCTGCCGTAGCGCCTAGCCAAAATCTCCGACCAGTCTTTGTTGAGCGCGCGTTCGATCGCCGCGGCCGCCTCGTCGGCATCACCTAAAGCGGCGGCGCGGCTGGCGTACGCATCGACCAATTCAGCCAGCTTGCGCTGCGGCTTGCTGAGGCTCTTCCAGCGCGCCAACAACACGCCCAAGCCTTCGGTCTGCGCCAGCGCGCCAGCGATGGTTTGCGCTTCGAGCTTGGTCAAGGCCTCGCCTTCGCGGATCTTGCTAGTGCGCAACATTGGCAACAGGTCTAGCGCTTCGACGGCGCGACCTGCGCCCACCAAGGCCTGCACCCGCAGCTCTTGGCCGCGCGGGCTAAGCGGGTCAGTGACCGCCGCGTGTTCAAGCAATTCGGCGGCGCTGGCATATTGTTCGCGTTCGATCAAATGCTCAACATTGATCAAGCGCGCCTGCGTCTGTCCGCCAGCCATGCCGGCATCGGCCAACAAGCCGCTGGCACGCTCGGTTTGACCGCGCGCGTAAGCGGCACGATGCGCGGCCAACAAGGCGGGTAGCCGCAGCGATTCATCGCGCGCCGCTTTGCCCAGCAAGCGGTCGGCCTGCGCCCAGCGACCATCCTCCAACGCCATCAGACCCTCCGCCAAACGGCCGCGGGCGATTCGGCGCTGGCGTCGGCGCCAGCCCAGAAACGGTGCTCGCAGCAACCAGATCAGCACCCGCAACAGCATGCCCATCAGCAGGCCAAGCGCGACCGCCACAATCAAGGTGGTCTCGACACTCCAGCCGCGAAAGGTCACCAGCACGTAGCCGGGATCCAGCGCCAGCCAATGCCAGACCAAGGCACCCAGTGCGGCCAGTGCTAGCAGGATCAGCACCTGCCGAAACAGATTCATTCGACTTCGACCATCGGGCTTGGCTCAACGTCTGCACTTGGATCGACGTCCGGGCTCCGATCAGCCTCTGCACTTGGCGCAACGGCCTCTTCTTTTGCCCCGCCAGCCGCTGCCGGCGCGGCGGACGGGGCAGGGATTCCGGTTGAGTCCACTATTGCGGCAGCTGCCGGAGCAAATGGGGTCTGCACGCTGCCCAGTCGACGAGTCGCTCGCAGGCCACGCAGCTCACGCAAGGTGGCACCAACCGACGCCGGCGGCGATGACGCAGGGGATTGCAGCCCAGTCAGGGCCTGCAGGTGGGCGACGACTCGGCTGTCGGTCGCTTCAAACAACGTCTTCAGATCCGCTTCGACGGACTTCAGGCTTGCATTCCAGGCTGCTACATCACCCCGTTCCAGCGCGGCTAGTGCCAGTTGCAGGCGCAACCGCAGCGCGGTCAGCTGGGCACCACGCAGCAAGGGATCCACCGGCGCGCCTGCTTCATCCAGACGGCGCACGGTTATCAGCTGGCCAAGCAACGCAAGCAGGCGAGAGGAGTTGTCAGCGCCGATTGCCGCGTCTTTCGGCGGGGGAGGCAGCATGTCGAGCTCCGCCAGCAAGGCATTGATGCGCGAGCGTGCCAACGGCAGCGGGTCTGCGGGCAACGCGTTCAGGGCTGCAATTTCCTGCGCCAACGTTAACCGCAGTGGCGCGAACAGCGGATCTTGCAAGCCGCCGAGGGCGGCATCAGCGAGGGAAAATGCGTGTACCGCGGCACTGGCATCACGAAACAGCAAAAAGCGTTCCTGCCCGGTCAGCAGCAGGAATTCGGCTTCGTCCAGCAGCATCGCCTGCGCACCCTCTTGGCGGGTTTGCGCCAAGCGAGCGATGGCATCTTCAAGAAGCGCCGCCCGCTCACCAATCCCCAGCACTTCCTCGCGCAGCACACGCTGACCGGAAGCAGAGTCACTGAGCTTGTTGTCGATGCTGCGCTGGCGGTCGCGCAGGCCTTCCAACTCGCGATCCACCTCCAGTTGCCTGCCGCGCAGTTCGTCTGCAATCTGCCGCCACTCGTCGTTGCTGCGTTCAGCAATTGCGAGACGCTTTTGCGCATCCCAGAACCAGAGGCCCGCCGACGCGACAGCCAATAGCAGAATCAGCCACGGCCACACGGTTCGGCGAGCGCGCTGGGGCGGGGGCGTTGCGGGTTGCGCCTCGGCGGATGGCCTGGTCGGTGCAACGTCAATCGGAGAATCGGTCACGGCGTTGAGGTGGGCGTCTGGGCAGACCTAAGCCGTGATGCTACCGGAAGGCCCAGCCGCCTGTCGGGCTTTGAGACGCCATCGGATGGTTGGCCTGACCAATGGAAGGCCGCAAGATCCTAGGCCGTGACGTCCTCACAGCTGTAGCTGGCCAGCACAGCCAGTTGCTCCTTGGGCTGGGTTGAACTGGCCTCGATCCGCCGCGAAAAGCCGAGTTGAGCGGCCACATCACAGAGTCTTGGACTGGCGCAGACGGCGACCGCCCCAAGCAACCTTTGCTGTTCGCCAGCGCTCAATTGTGAAAGCACAGCGCGCAATGCTTCCTCGCTGCTGAGTAACACGGCGAGTTGGCCGTCCTGCTGCAACAATCGTCGGCGCGCGCTGGCGGTCAGTTTGGCCGGCTCGCGGCGATAAACTTCGGCAACGCAGACATTGGCACCGCGCTCGCGCAGCGAACTTGCGATTTCGCCGCGGCCGCCCGGCGCGGTCACCAAGCCGACGCGTGCAGGCGGCGGCGACAGGACAGGCAGTGCCAACAGCCCTTCGCTGCGCATCAGCGCGGTGGGCAGCTGCACATCGCGAATGCCGGCGCGTCGCAATGCCGCCGCCGTGCCGCTGCCTATCGCCAGCGCTTGCATCGCAGCGGGCAGCGGATTCGTTAGCGGACGCGCGAAGCGGACGGCCGCTGGACTGGTGAAGATGCACACCGGGCAGGCCAGCGCAGCGGCAAGGTTTTCGCGCGATGCCGAGTCGGCTTGCGGCAGCAAACGTAACCCTGGCAGGCTCAAGAAACTTGCCCCATGCGCGAGACTCGCGCGGCGCAGCGGCGCCTGTTGATCGCTGGCACGCAGACCAATAATGGTCCAGCCGTGCAAGCGTGATTGGGTCGATTGGGAGACAGCCATCCGACTAGCCTAACTCGGCCCTTGCCGGCGCATCGCCCCGCTTTGGTGCACCATTGCGCCCCCGAACCCGCCAGTCAACGCATGAGTAACCTAACGATCATGGCGATCAGCCACCCCGAATTATGAAAGTTTGAGACGCCATGATCGTCAGCAAGAGCGATGTGCTTCCTAACCCCTCCCCAGCCCTCCCCGAACATCGGGGAGGGAGCAACGGCCTAACTTGAATGACTTTCACGCTAATTCCCGACCGCCTTGCCAGCCTGCAGCGCAAGCTCGACAGCATGCCGCCGGTACGCGCGCTGGGCTTCCGTGCCGCTGCGTTTGATTGCGAAGTCTTGCGATTGAGCGGACCGCTAGAAGCCAACGTTAATGACAAGGGCTGTGCCTTCGGCGGCTCGCTGGCTGGCTTGCTCACCTTGAGTGCATGGGGCTTGGTGAATTTGCACTTGGCGGAGGCGGGCTTTGCCGACGCGGAAGTCTATGTGCAGGATTCCAAGCTGCGCTATCTGGCCCCGCTGTATGGTGAGTTGCACGCTGATGCGCGCTTGGCACCGGGTCAATGTTGGGAGGAGTTCCTGAAGACTTACCGCAGTCGGGGCAAAGCGCGAGCGACGCTGGCCGCCGTGGTCACTTTGCCCGATGGCAGCCCGGCGACGACGTTGGAAGGGCGCTTCGTTGCAATGCGACCAAAGGCCTGATCGAACGCCATCAGCCTGGTGTCAGGATTGGCAGCGCGGGCACCATACCGTCGCTCGTTGTCCGATCGACTTGCCCAGCAAGGCAACCCCGCAGGCGCGACACGCTTGCCGCTCGCGCCCGTAGACCAGTAATTCCTGTTCAAAGTAGCCGGGCGCGCCGTCGGGATTGAGAAAGTCGCGCAAGGTCGTACCGCCGCGCTGGATGGCGAATTCGAGTATCCGTTTGACCGCAATCGCCAAGCGCTGATAACGCGCCAGCGACACCC
>JANNWF010000312.1:0-3595 GCA_031408455.1 Pseudoxanthomonas sp.
TTCCACCAGAACGGCATCGGCGATTAGCTGTGTGCTTGGATAACGTCCTGCGAGCTCCTTGGCAAACAACCAGGCTGTCGTTGCTCTACGAGCTGACAACAAGCCCGCCTCTGCCAGCAAGAACGTGCCGATACAGACCGCAGCCACCGCAGTGCCGCCGGAATGTCTTACGGATATAGGCAACCTCACGCGGGCGGCGCACGCCGCGCTGGCGCGATGCGCGCGACCCCACGCGTTTGCGGCGCAAGCTGACCTAGCTACCCTGGGCCAGCGTCAGCGCGAGTTGCGTGTCGGCGTCGCTGGATCCCCACATCCACTCGAAGCTCCAAGGCGCCGGTCGCTCCTGATTGAGCGCTTGCGCACGTGCGAGGCTGGCGGGATCGTGGGCCGCAAGCGAGCGGCCCGCCAGGGCCTGCACCATCAAATGTCCTCCGCCGAGCATGTTGGGGCGAGCTTCTAGTGCCGCACAGGCTTGGTTGAAGGCGGTTGTAGCGGCCAGCGCATCGGCGCGGTCTAGCGCGATTCGTCCGAGCGTGAGCAGCGCCAGCGCACGAAAATTGTCGCGATAGAAAAAGTCGGAATGCTCGACCCGCTGCAGCGCGGAGTGGGTTTCGCGCCACGCGAGGTCGAGCTCACCGCGTTGGCGCAGCATCTCACCGAGGAATGCGCCGCAGCCGGCCGTGCGCAGCGGTCCAGCCTCGCTTTCCAGCCGCTCGGCGGTCCGGATGCAGAACAGCGCCTCCTCGAGATTGCCGATCCGCTGATGGCAACAGGCCGCACCAATCCAGGAAAAACAACGGCTGCGATCAACCCGCAGCGAGGCTTGATACAGCGCCAGCGCAGCTTCCCACCGCGCGCGCGCGGCATCGCAGCAGGCACCGAAGTAGAGCGCCATGCTGGCATCGGGATTGCCTTTCGCTGCGGCTGCGGCCTGGGCGCTGCCGGCGCGATGGCGGCCTTGCCTGAGCAATACATAGGCAAGCCAGGTGCGGGCTTCAAACGCATTTGCATCCAGGCGGATGGCTGCGCGTGCCAGACGCTCAGCTTCGACCAACAGCGCCGGGTTGGTGGTGAAGGTGTAGCGCAAGGGCAGCACGCCGGCCAGTCCCGACAGTGCTGGCAGCGAAACCGGGTTGTGTTCGAGCACGGCGCGATAGCACGCCTCCGACTCGGTCATCCCATCCTTGCCGCCTTTGCGAAATGCCAGTTCGGCGCGTGCGCACAACTCTGCCTCGCTGCCGGAGAAGGCCGTGCGTGGCGCCAGCGCGGCGCTATCGTGCAGCTGTGCCGACAGCCAATCCAGCAGTTGGCCCTGGTGCGCGAAGATGTGCTCAAGCGCACCCACGGTTTCGAATCGGCTGACGGATTGCCCATTACGGGCGTCGCTGAGATTCAAGCGGATACTGAGTGCGCCGGCGTCGCCGGTGATGCCACCATCGAGCACCCAGCAACAGCCAAGCTGCTGACCGAGCCGTAGGCTATCAGTCGCGACCGAGCTGATCCGGGCACTGGCAATCGCCAGCGGACTGGCCAGTTCGAGATTTGACTGCCCGGCCAAGGCAGTCCGTATCGACTGGATCACGGCGGTACCGATCCAGCGCAGGCCTGGGTCGAGTTCAGCGCAGACCGGCTCCAGCGCCAACATCCGCCGCGGTCCCCGATCCTCAGCCCGATGGTGCCAAAGCTGCTGCAGTTCGAACTGCATGGCGGCGGCGCTTTCAGGGCGCTGCGCTGGATCGTTGCTCAGGGCACGTGCCAGCAGTGAGCGCAGCGGTGAATCAAGCTGCTCCACAAGCTGCCGGGGCGCGCCGCGCAGCGTCGCTTCGGCACGCTCGCGCGCATCGCGACCGCTGCAGCCGGGCACGCCGGTGAGCGCCTCCACCAGCACCAGCGCCACCGCGTACAGATCGCTGCGCTCGTTCAGCGTTGCGCCGGTCAACTGCTCGGGCGCCATATAACCCGGCGACCCGGTGACCATGCCGTTCGCAGTCAGTGACGCGTCTGCAGGCGAGGCATCGGCTTTGAGCAGTTTGGCGATGCCGAAATCCAGCAGCACCGCGTCACCGTCCTGGCGCAACGCGATATTGGCCGGTTTGATGTCGCAATGCAGGACGCCGGCGGCATGCGCGTGGGCCAACGCCCACAGCAGCCCGGTGGCCAGGCGCTGCAATTCGATCGGATCGAGCGGACCGGCACGCAGTCGCTCGGCCAGAGAAATGCCATCGACAAATTCCAGTGCCAGGTAAGGCTGGCCCTGAATCTCGCCGACCTCGAAGAAGGTGGCAATATTCGGATGTTGCAAACGCGACAAGGCATGCGCCTCGCGGCGCATGGCGGGGTTCACGGACCAGCCGGGTCCGGAATGCAGCAGTTTGACCGCCGCCGGTCGTTCGAGCGCGCAGTCCCACGCGCGATAGACCGAGCCCATGCCGCCTTCGCCGCAGAGGTGCTCAATCCGGTAGTGACCCAGACTGTCCCCGGGTCGCGGGCGCGCCGCGGGCACTGCTGCGGGCGCGCCTGTGCTGCGGGTCAGCGAATCCGGGTTTCGAATGGTGGCGTCCATTTGCGCCCCCGTCATTTTGCGAAACGGTGCTGTTGCAGCCAGTCGCTGAACCCGGTGAACGCGATCGGCAGCGCCGGTGCGGGTACGTCACGATCCGCATTCAGGAACTTGAACATGCACGCCAGATCGCGCCCAAGAAAGATTCGCGTCAACCACGGATGCAGCCGGGCGCAGCCAATCGGCCGCGCCAGCCATGCGGCGATCGCGGCCGCATGCTGGCGCGAGCTTGAGCGCTCGCCATACAGCGAGAATGCACGGCCGATGCTGAGCTCGGGTCGCTGCAAGCACCATAGTACCGCCGGGCCGATGTCAGTGACCGCGAGCATTGGCAGCTTGAGATCGGGATCGAAAGGCGTCACCAAGCGCCCCTTGCGCACGCCGCCAATCGTCTGGGGGTGGAGCAGGTTCTCCATGAAACTGCCGGGTTCGAGCACGGTCGCAGGCAGTCCAAGCTCAGCGATGTGTTGGCGTACCCGGCGTTTGCTTTCAAAGTGTGGGACGCCGCTCGGGCGATCGGTCCAGAGCGCAGCCGAGTAGACAAAATGCGCAACTTTGGCGTGCGCCGCAGCGTCCGCGGCGGCGATCCCGCGCGCGGTCTCGCGTGCAGCGTGACCGGGATCGAGCGCTTGCATGGAAAACACCTGAGTCGCACCACGAAAGGCAGCCGCCAGACTGTCCGGGCGATCAAGATCGCCGCTGACCAGTTCCACGCCACGTTCGGCCAGTAGCCGCGCCTGGCTTTGATCCGGGTCGCGCACCAAGGCACGCACCGGCCAAGCTGCCGCAAGCGCCGCCTTGCAGACGGCGCCACCTTGCTGACCGGTGGCACCGATGATCAACAGGGTCATCCCGAAGCTCCCCCAGCAAAGTTCGGCAGAAGACTACCGTACACCGCGCGGTTGGCGAGGCAGCTTGGTTCTGGTTGCAGCCTTCGATCGGCACGGACATGCGCCGCGCTGGCGCTCGATCGAGCGCTGCCCAGTCGCCAAAGCACTTGCGGGCGCAGCATCGGCGTGTTCGGGCTCGGCTTCG
>JANNWF010000313.1:0-11061 GCA_031408455.1 Pseudoxanthomonas sp.
GGTGCTGGGGATAGTGCATCGCGTGATTGCGGGCTGGTTCGACCGCTGCGCGGTTACGGCCGCTTGGCGGCAGGCGGATCAAGCGGGCGTCGAGCGTGCCAACGCGCAATGCGGCGCAGTGACGCTGATCCAGCGCTTTGGCAGCGCGCTCAACCTCAATGTGCACTTTCATGGCGCACGTCCCTGTGCGCCACCGTGCGGGCGACCTGCGGTCGTGCGAATCGGCTGTCCTGCCGATTCCTCACATGCTGTGGCTTGATGGCGTCTATGAGGATGTCGAGCACTCGCAGCGCAAACCCCGCCTGCACTGCACCGAACTCGCTCGCCCACGTCAGCGCTGTTGACGCAGCTTGCGGACACGATCGCCCGCCGCGTCTGCCGGCACTTGGCGCGCAAAGGCTGACTCGAAGGCGAGGACGAATCTGCCTCCCTGTCGGATAGCGCCGGCAGCGACGACGGCATGGACCCGGCGATACCCGGGTCGATGCCCTGCATCTGCAAGTCGGCGAAGACGCCGACCTGGGGGCGAGGAAGCAAATTCCGTCGCCCACTGGCCGCTTTGCGCCACCGCTGTAGGGAGGCCTGCGAATGACTCAAACTGGCCGTTATGTATAGCTCTGCATAACGAAAAGCGTTTAGCCGACGCCATCCGCGCCTGAGCCTGCGATCAACCTCGGCGGGGCGTCGGATAAACGCTTTTCGCTATGCATAAAGGCCGTAGTGAGTGAGCCGGTCAGTTGGCCGCCGGGGCTGGTCAATTCACGTGACGAGGCTGGTCAGGTTTGCTGGCGAGCGTGGGCAAGTAGTTGGCGGTTTGCAATGACGGCCATTGGTGGAAGCCGCAACGCATATCGTTGGGATGTCTGTTGCCATGCCTCGACGCTTTTAGATGCTCTAAGCCTCGCTGCGTTCTTGCGAATTTACATCGCGCGCACCGTCGGCATCGGGTCGTGATGCGGAACCTTTCCACTGCCATAGCAACGCGATCAGAACCACATCAACGACCACCGCAAAGACGCTGGCCTCGGGTCCGAAGCTGCCGCCGGTGACCCATTCGGGGCGGTCTTGCAAAAGTGGGCGGAACCAGCCGGCGTGTTCGAAGCCACTGACGCCGAAGCCCAGCAGGTGGCCTTGCGCCCAGTTCCAGCCGATATGAATGCCGATCGATAAGGCGAGGCTGCGTGTGCGCAGGTAGGCGAGGCCGAGTAGCACGGCTCCGAGGAACAGTTCGATGGTGGCCCAGACCAAGGTGGCGCCTTGCATGTCCGGATTGCCCCAATGGCTGGTGGCAAACAGCAAGCCCATGGTGATCTGCGCGATCCACACCCCTGCGCCATCGACGAATCGCTGGAATACGAAGCCGCGAAATAGGGTTTCCTCGAACAGCGCGACGAACAGGAATACGTAGAGGCCATAGGTCAGTGCGGCCAAGCTGCGCGCGGGATCCAATTCCAGGCGCACCCCACCGACCGCCCAGATCATCAGCACCGCCAGCAAGGCAGACCCGACGCCAAAGCACCAGCCGATGCCAATTTCACGCGCCCAGCGCCGGTCCAGCACGTAGCCGACGCTCGACAGAGGTTCTTTGCGCAAGCGCACGCAGATCCAGGTCACCAGCAGCAGGAAGGCGAACCGCAGTGGCTCCAGCCAGTCAGTGGCGGCTCCCAGTTCCTGCAAGGCCCGGCTCACCGGGGTGTAGACGAAACGACTTGCCAACATCAGCGCGATGAAAATCAGGATCCACCAGCCATTTCGCAGGCGCTGGTTTGAATCGAAAAATGCGTGCTTCAAAATTGCCTCGATAGTCAGAAAGAAGGGATGGCCACGGTCACTGAGAGGCTCAGCGACACTGGTCGCAGTCGCGTTTGGCAAGCATATATAGCTTTACGGCAAGATACTTGATGTTAATATTCATTGGCCGATCTCGCAACGCAGGATTGCAAGTGAAGCAGTCAAGGTGATCGGATGAGGCAATCGCGCAACGGGAGCCGTCATGGTGCTAAAGATCGAAAATCAGGCGGCCGACAGCGACCGAATCGACCGTCTGCTGGCTGAGTGGCAGGCCGAGCGGCCGGAGCTCGACGCGAGCGCGATGGCCGTCGTGGGCCGGCTGTTGAGCATTGGGCGCCGCTTGGAATGGCGCGCGAACGCGGCGCTCAAGCCGCTGGGCCTGCACTACACCGATCTCGATGTGCTGGCGACCTTGCGCCGCGGCGGCAAGCCTTATCGGCGCACACCCACCGAGTTGCGCAACGCGGTGCTCATCACCTCAGGGGCGATGACGGCGTGTCTCGATCGACTGGAGAACAACGCCCTGATCGCGCGTGTCGCCGACCCGCATGATCGGCGTTCCAGCGCGGCTGAACTCACTACTGAGGGCCGCAAACTGATCGACAAGGCGATTGCGGTTCGCTTCGAGGAGGCGGCAGAAGCGCTCTCTGTTTTGACCGAAAGTGAGCGCTCGCGCCTTGCGGTTTTGCTCAAGAAACTAGGCCGTGGCCTGGGGGCCTGAATGTTTCAGCCCCGGACTCTGGGTTCCGCCTGCGTGGGAATGACGCTTCTCAATTTCCCCACGCAGACATCTCCGCTTGCAGCTGCCTTGCGTGCCTATTCACGCCGCCTGACGAATGGCCAACACATGCTCATGCAGGCTGCGGAATCGTTCCAAGTCGTAGGCGACATCGATGTGCAGCTTGCGTAGAGCTTCGACCGGCGCGTTGCGGGTCTCGTAGTAAACAACGGCAAGCCATACGGCGATTCCGCGCATTTGTTCTTTCACATCGGCTGAGCGGCTGAGCGCAAACGCAATGTCGGCTGCATCGCCCCATGGGCTGTAGCTCTCGACATTTTCAGAGGCGTAAAACTGCGGCGTTGGGTGCTTGGCCGCACGCGTCGCCTCGTCGTATACCGAGACGGCAAAGCGCATTTCCTGATCTGCGGGTAGCGTGTACAGCCACTGCTGGATCGACTTCCATTGCCGACTCAAGACAAAGAATCGGGTGTAGGCAAGCATTCGCGTCAGGTACTTCATGGTCTACCTCGTCTGGACAGAATTACGGCCTCGGACGGATAGATCGCTCCCCGGCAGCGATCATCTTTCACCAGCGGAACTTCGTGCAGGTCATGCCGCTTTGGGCAGGCAATGGACCCTGTACGACACAAGTTTACAAATGCTGCCCCAATTGAAGTGTGATCGGCTTCGCGCTGCGGATACGAATATTTGCAATGTGATCGGATTCATTCATTGACATTGAGGATGTGACACTTCGGCCGCAGCGCAGCGCGGCGGGGCGCAACGCATCCAGTGCTAGCCAAGTTTTAACCTCGGTCAGGCTGCACGGAAGTCAGACCATTAGGAATCCACATAGCCGTGAAGACTTGGAGTTTCCTCCTGGCCTTTGAGAGCAGGGTTACGTCGTTCGGTTTCATGGAGCCGTCGTCAGACTCGCCAGCAACGGATCCACGAAGCCAGCGTCATCCAGCTCCTTGCGCAGTCGCAGGGCGTTTTCTTGGTCGCCCAGCGCGGCATGCAGGCGGGCGCGCAGTTGGATCACGCGAATGAGTCGATCCTCGCCTTCGACACCTTCCAGCGCCTTAAACGCTTCGCGCCAAATCGGCAGCGCAGCATCGCGATCACCATTGCTCGCCAAGCTCCAGCCCCATTGGAAAAGCCCAGCGACGAACTCCTGCCTTAGCACGCGATCCTCAGGGCTTGCTTCTGCCAGCGCGCGCAGCCCGGCAGCGCCCTTGGCAGCCTCGTCCAAGGCATCGGCTTTCTTGCCGGCCGCAAGCAGGATTTCGGATAAGACGACGCGCGACAGCGCGACGTCTTTGCTGTCAGCACCGTCCCGTTTCAAGCGCAGGGCGAGCGCGCTGCGTTGACCGGATTCGGCTTCGACGTGGTTGCCGAGCGCGGAATCGGCCTGTGCCACTTCCGACAAGCTGGTCGCCACCCAGGGATGATCCTCGCCGTAGCTGGCGCGGCGAATGACCAGCGCCCGACTCGCATAGTCGCGGGCCTCCGCCCACTTGCCGTGCAGGCGAGCCATTACGCACAGGCTGTGCCAGCCGACCGAAGTAAAGGTGTGCTTGTCGCCCAGCGTAGTTTCCCAGATCGTCGAGGCGCGCTTGGCGGCCTCTTCGGCGCGATCCAGATCGCCACGCAGGCGGTACACCGCCGAGAGGTTGTTCCATGAGATTGCGGTCTCGCTATGGTCCTCACCGAGTGACTCGCGACGAATGACCAGAGAACGCTCGAAGAGATCGGTGCTGCCGCGATAGTCGCCCATCTGCAGGCGATGGAACCCATAGTTGTTGAGGGCGATGGCAATCGCCGAATCGCCAGCGGGCAGATGCTTCTCGCGCCACGCCACGGTGCGCTCAAGTACCGGCCCGGCGAGCTCCCGTTCGCCCATATCGTTGTAGATCGAGCCAAGGATGCTTAGCGCGTCGCCATAATGATCTTCATCTTGAAGTCCGTCCTTTTCCAGCAGCGCCAGTGACTCCTCCAACAGCGTCACGGCCTGCTCGAATTTACCGGCGTCACCGAGCATCGCGGCCACTTGATTCAAGGCTCGGGCGAGGTCAATGCCGGGGTCTTTCTCTGCGCGGATGACCGCTACGCCGCGCTCTGCCATCGGGATCGCCGCGCTGAGCAATCCGAGTTGGCGATAGACGTTGCCGATGACATGCAGCAGGCGAGCGCGCACCCGTGGCTGGCCTGCCAACTCTTCATCGACGCGCTCGGCACCCTTGTCGAGCACTTCGCGCACGGTGACGGTTCCACCACGCGATTCGTCGGGATTGGCGATCTTGAACAAGTCGACAAAGAACTCGGTGACTTCGCTCGCTGTTGCCGCTTCGCGGTTGGCACGCTCGGCTTCGAGATTGGCGCGGCTGGCTTCGGCGTTGGCGCGAATGGCTTCGGCATTGGCACGAGCGGCTTCCTCTGAGATTTTCTGCACCATGCCCGCCAGCACCAGCGCCAACAGCAGCACGCCGATAAACGCGGGCACCAACCATCGACGCAGACGCCGCGCACGCTCGGCCTTCGCGGCCTCGCGCTGGGCGTCGGCCAACGCGGCTTCACGCTGATTGAGGTTGCGTAACTCGGCCGCCAGCACAACCAGATCGGTGCGTCGCTGCGCCGGTTCGCGGGCGGTAAGGCTGGCGATGTTGGCGCGCAGCGGCGGGCTGCTGATCTCGTCTTGCCAACTTGCGCCAAGTGCGCGATTGAAGTCACCGACGGCGAGCTGAAACAGCACCACGCCGAAGGCAAAAACGTCGGCTTGGATGGTCGACGGACTGCCCTCGAATAGCTCGGGCGCCATGTACTTGGGCGTGCCGCCGAACATGCCGCTGTAGTTGAACAGGGCACTGCGACTGCCGCCGCCGGCCACCGTCATCTGCGCGGCATCGGCGCGCAGTTCATCGGTGATCGCGCCGATGCCAAAGTCGGCCAGCCGCACCAGTGGTTTGCCGTCGCGCTCCTCCATCAGCACGTTGCTTGGCTTGATGTCCTTGTGCAGCACGCCGACCGCGTGTGCAGCGGCCAGCGCTTCTGCCATCTGCGCCGCGATCTCCAAGCGATCAGCCAACGCAATATCTGCCACGCCACCGCGGCTGGTGCACCACTGGCGCAGGTCGCCGCCGGCCACATGTGGCGACTCCAAGAAATGCGGAGGACTGTCGAGATGCCAATCGATCAGCGGCAGGATGCCCGGATGATCCTGCCCACGCTGTTGCAGCAGCCGAAACAGCGCCACTTCGCGCTTCAACGAAATCAGTCGTGTTTCGTGATGGCAGAACTTGAAGACACGTTGCTCGTGGTTGCTGGCGTGGATTCCAAGCCACGCTTCACCGAAGCCGCCGACGCCAAGCCGACGGGCTAAACGCCAACCCGGACGCTGCGGAACTTCCTGGCCGATTGCGGCGCGCCAGCCTGGAATCAGACCCTCGTTCGGAACTCGACTGAGGCGGCCACTTTCGGACGGTGCCGACGACAAACTGCTGTGTTCGCTGCTGACTTCGACCACCGACACCGGCTCGATCTGACCTTCGAACTGATAGCGGCCGTGGGCGCGCCACGCGAGAGCATCCACCCATGCCTCATCGCGGGGCAGCGCATCGGCGAGGTCGGCATAGGCATCCTCAGAGACCAGAATCTGACCGGGCGCCGCAGCCGACAGCAGCGCACGCACTAGGGCGCTACTGCTGTCCAACGGTCGTGGGCCGCTGCCGCCGCTAGTGCATTGGGTTGGATGGATGGCAATCGCGTAGCGACCGCTGCGCTGCAGTTCCAGCGCCGCCAGCAACGCGTCGGGCGCCTTAATGAACAGCCAGAGATCCGCAGCCTCCTGACGTTCGGCCTGCGGCAGTGCAGACAGCGGCGGCTGCACCGCCAGCAGCACCCGCGAGTCCGCCGCTTCGCTTACCGAATCGACCAATTCGGTACGTTCGTCGAAGAGCGGCATGATAGAAGCGGGCGGCGTGACTGAAGCAGTGCTGGACATGCGGACAATCCACCGTGTGCGTTAGATGAGCGCGGGCAGGGATTGTGCCAGTCGCTCACGGCGAGTGGACGCGCAATCCACGCAGCTCGCTCTGCATGCACGGCTGATAGCGCGTGTGGCGCTCGACGACGGGCCCGATGTCAGGTTTCGCCAGCCTTCGACGTACGCCGCAGCAACCCTACCCGGAGTCGACTCATGAAATCGCTTGCCCTGCTGGCTCTCATCGCATCCGTTCCTGCCCATGCCCTGGATGCCGCCTGCGAGCCCTTCGTCAAAGCCTCCGAGAAAACCAGCGCACAACCAGCTAGGCATCAAGTGAGCAGCTTGGGTGCCGACGCGCAGCGCATGGAGAGCATCGTCAAGGACGGCCAGATGTTCATGCAGATCAATGGCAAGTGGGTGCAAGGCCCGCCCAATTTCTTCACGATGGAGCAAGCGCAACACGCCGATCTGCGCAGCGGCAAGATCAAGCTCAGCGACTGCAAGAATCTGGGGCGCGAGACAGTGGATGGCATCAATACCACCGTCTACAGCGTGCACATGCTGGTGCCCGGTATGCCGGCACCCACGGGACCGGGAAAGCTCTACATCGGAGACGACGGCCTGATCTACGCCCAAGCGGGCGAGGGCTACAAGGTTCGCATCCGCTACACCGATGTCGTCGCACCCAATCTTTAAGGGAATCGCCATGCGCCTAATCACGCTCGCCGTATTGCCGCTGTTTGCACTCGCCGCCTGCGGCCAATCAGACCCTGCCCCGGCAGCCACAGCGGTCGCCGCCAGTGACTGGCCCTCGTTTGAATCACCCGCGTCCGCCACGCCGGCCGCTTCGCCCGAGCCCAGCACACCGCTGCCCAAAGCCTGCGAGCTGGTCTCGGCGGCAGAGGCGCAAGCGGTGCTGGCGCAAGAGGTGACGCTGATGTCGGACGACCCGGAGAACTGCATGTGGACCAGTTCGGGTGGGATGGGCAGCATCACCATGCTGCTGGTGCAACCCAGCGAGCAGGACGACTTGGAAATGGCGCAGTCGGTGTTCAACGCCATCACCGGCTTGACCGGCAATCTGGCCACCACGGTCAACCAGCAGATCGGCGAGAGCACCAAAAAATCCGGGCAGGAGTTGGATGATCTGGGTGACGAGGCGTGGCGCTCGACGGCCAGCGTTGGCGCTGACTTCGGTGGCGGCCTGCAAGTTGGAAGCCAACAATTGGTGGTGCGCAAAGGTCGGCGGCTGCTGACGCTCAACGTCACTGGCTCCAGCAAGACCGACGGCCTTGCCGCACGGCTTGAAGCGTTGGCGCGCAACGCTACGCCGAAGCTATGAGCACGCAGCGCTTACGTGTCGCGCCCTGCACACTGCTGAGTCTGGCGCTGCTGCTGTCGCCCGACCTCGCTGCGGCCAGCGTGCCGCTGGTGCAGGGGCTGACCGTTACTACCGCCATCGCTGAACCTGACGGCGACTACGAGTCGCGCAAGCAACTCATGGCGCGCGCGGACGATGGCTGGCGGCTGTGGTATTCCGCCAGTCGGCCGATCAACAACGGTGAGCCAGAGTCGATCAGCGGTGAGCGCCTGCTGCACGACGCCGATCTGTTGTCGGCACGCGCGTATCGCAACCGCTTCGAGTCCAACACCGAAGAGGATTACCCCGGCACCACCGCGCTCGGCACGTCGAGCGAAGTGCTCAAGGAATTGCAAACCACCGGCAAGAGTCGCTTCGCGCTGGTCGGCGATGACCAGTG
Organism: Pseudoxanthomonas sp.; assembly: GCA_031408455.1. Lineage (GTDB taxonomy): Bacteria > Pseudomonadota > Gammaproteobacteria > Xanthomonadales > Xanthomonadaceae > JANNWF01. The sequence continues at coordinate 8,255 of JANNWF010000313.1, forward strand.
GATTGCGCAGTCGCTTGCCGCGGTGCCGGGCGGCGCGGATTCCGTGCTGGGTCTGGCGGCTGCGTTGATGGCCGGCAATGGCGTCAGCTTCAAGGGCGAGTTGCAGCGCCAATCCACCGGCACGATGAGCGTGCTGGTGAATGGCCAGCTAGAGGCGCTGCCGGTGCTGATCGCCAGCGGCCACTTCACCGCCAAGAACGGCCAGACCATGGACGCCGAACTGAGTTTCCTCGATGACCCGGCCAACCCCATCGCCCTGCAATGGCGCATCGGCGAGTCGCGTCTGCGGGTGGTGAAGGTGGACTATCCGCAGCCAGAATCCGACCTAGCCACAGCGCTCAAGCAGCAGAAGCGGATCACCTTGCCGGGTCTGTATTTCGATTTCGGCTCCGCCGTGCTCAAGTCGGAGTCGGCGGCCAATCTGCCTGCCATTGTCGAAGCCATTCGCACCGCGCCGCCGGGTGTGCTGCGGCTGGAGGGCCACACCGACAACGTCGGTGACGACGCCCGCAATCAAGCGCTTTCGCTGGCCCGCGCCGAAGCCGTGCACACCGCCCTCATCGCACTCGACGCCAGCCTGGCGGCGCGCCTGAAAGCCGAAGGTTTCGGCGAAACGCGGCCGCAAGCACGCAACACCACGCTCGAAGGCCGGGCGCAGAACCGGCGGGTGGAGTTGGTGGTGCCGTAATCGAACATGAAATGTCGCGCGCCGTTTGCTCACTTGCCCTTCGGAGAAATGCTATGCGTCACTCTGCGCTTCTAATCGCGATGGTTGTTCTGATCGGCTCTGCCCGCGCTCTAGCTCAAGGCTCGGATGCGCCTGTGCCTGACTTATGGGAGGATCCTGGGTCTCTCCCCTCTGGCGCTGGCGTGTATATCGTCCCGGTCGTCAACTATTCTGAATTGAACACCGGTCTGTACACGCGGATTTTTAGTATTCGCGAGTGGATGTCCGAGTCCACAACGAAGACCGACGAGCTGCGGACCGATGTGGACGAGCTCCAAGACAAGGTCGATGCCTTGGAAAAGCCCTCGCGGCACTCCAGCAGCAACAACCGGGCAGCGTCCCCAAGCCGCCTGTTCCCGACCCTCGCATTCCGGCACTCGAAGCCCGCGTGGCAATACTCGAAGCCGAGCGCGGTGTGTTCAAGGCCCCCTTCATCATCCAAGGCGCAGGCGGCAAAACCGTGCTGCGGGTGCAGCCCGACGGCTATATGTTGCTCGGTGCAGGCGACGGCAACCAGATCGCCTTCTTCGCCCGCAGCGGCGAGCCAGCCAGCATCGCAATACAGAGCAGCAACACCCAAGCCGTGCTGTCGGCAGGGACCGAGGCCACGCTCATCCTGACCAAGCCCGGCACTGCCGAGACGCGGTTGTCGGCGGGCGGCGCAGAGCTGGGTCTGTTTGTCGAAAAAAATGGCCAACTCGCCGCCGGGCTTGGCGGTGCGGCTGGCAAGCCGGTGGCGCTGCGGCTCTACAATCAAGGCGGCAAGGTGATTGCCGCGGCGGGCGAGAATCCCCGCGGCGCGGGCACCGGCTTCATGTATGTCGGCAACGGCAGCCAGAATGGTTCGGCGCTGGCGGCAGAAGACGACGGTTCGGGACTGATCCAGGTGTTTGCCGCCGACGGCACCGTGGCCGCTGGAATGGTCGGCAAGGAAAGGTTGATCGGCGCCTACAACGCCAGTGGCGCGGCGGTTGCCACGCTGTCCAAGGCCGGGCAATCCGAAGGTGGTAACGTCACCGCCCGAAATCCCGCAGGTGAAGGGGTTTTCTCCGCCGGCTTCAACAACGCCGTCGGCGGCGGCGATGCCTGCGTCTACCGCGCCAAGCGACAGAACACGTTCTGCATCGGTATTGGTCCCCTGCAATGAAGCGACCCGGGCCAGATCCACACCCCATGCCGCTGCGCAATCGGCGACGAGCCGACGACTAGCCAAGTCACTGTGGGAGCGCCGGAAGGCGCGATGCGCTTGCTTTCTGTCAGTGCCATCGCGCCTTCCGGCGCTTCCATCAAAAAAACAGCAGCACAGCCTCAACGCGGAGGCGCAGAGAACGCAGAGGAGCGCAGGAAGGAACGGGAGAATTGCCTGCCAAGCATCCGGCCGCGACTAGTTTAATTCTGCGAACCTCTGCGTTCTCTGCGCCTTCGCGTTGAAGATGTTTGCCTTTTCTCGGACTTTGCAGACAGCCTGTTTTCTCCGCGACAGCGGAACGGCAACGGCGTGCAGAAAGCTCCAACGCAAAGGCCTCCCTGAATAATCAGAGTCTTCGCACGACTCGGCTAGCCTAAAGTCGCGTCGATCACGACCGCTATTGCAGCCTAATTCCCAAACATGAAACCCATGAAAGCAGACACACGACCCCACCTAGTCATCGTCGGCGGCGGGTTCGCTGGTTTGTGGACGGCGCGGGCCTTGGCGCGTGCGCCGGTTCGCGTCACCTTGCTTGATCGCTGCAACCACCATCTGTTTCAGCCCTTGCTCTATCAAGTGGCCACCGCCGGCTTGTCGGCACCAGACATCGCCGCACCGTTGCGGCACATTTTGCGAAAACAGGCGAACGCCACCGTGTTGCTGGGCGAGGCAGTCGATATCGACAAGGCGGGTCGGCGCGTGCTGTTGGCGCGCGGTGAGCCGCTGGCCTACGACATGCTGCTGGTCGCCACCGGCGCGGGGCATTCCTACTTTGGCAATGACAGTTGGGCCGAGCATGCGCCGGGCTTGAAGACGCTGGATGATGCCTTCGCCATCCGCCGGCAAATCTTGACCGCATTTGAGCGCGCCGAGGCCGAACCTGATCTCGAC
>JANNWF010000314.1:0-3175 GCA_031408455.1 Pseudoxanthomonas sp.
GGTGGTTGCTGCCGGCGATGTGGCCGATCAGATTTATCGACAGGCGGTCACCTCAGCCGGGTTCGGCTGCATGGCCGCGCTGGATGCGGAGCGCTTTTTGGACGTGCAGGGCGGACGCTGAACTGAAGGCTCGAACCCTTCTCCCTCCGGGAGAAGGTGGCGCGAAGCGCCGGATGAGGGTTCGAGTCGGTGTCGGAGCCCCAATGAGCCTCGAACCCTCACCCCAACCCCTCTCCCGGGGGGGAGAGGGGCTTAACCGCTGAAGTTCGACGCTAGCCAGAATGATTCAAGCCCAGTTCGTCTCCCATATCGCCGAAATCGCCGCCGCGCAATGGGACGCCCTACGGCCCGACGACAATCCATTCCTCAGTCACGCCTTTCTGCTCGGGCTGGAGCAACACGGCTGCCTCACCCCACGCAACGGGTGGCGGCCGCATCACCTCGTGCTGCGCGAGAACGCGCGCGTTGTCGCGTTCGCGCCGTGTTACGTCAAAGGCAATTCGCACGGCGAATTCGTCTTTGACCATGCGTGGGCTGAGGCCTATTGGCGCAACGGAATCGACTACTACCCCAAGTTACTGTGCGCAGTGCCGTACTCGCCAGTGACCGGCCCGCGTCTGTTAACGGGCCTCACCGACGAGCCGCGATTGCGGCAAGCGGCGATGTTTGCCTTGCAAGAGGAAGTAGCACGCCAGCAGTGGTCGTCTGCGCACATTACTTTCGATCAATCGGACTCTGACGCCAGCAGTTGGCTCGAACGCTTTGACTGGCAGTTTCATTGGCGCGCCCCCGCTGTCGGCGAGGAACAATGGCACCGTTTCGATGATTTTCTAGCGTCGATGACCGCCAAAAAGCGCAAGAACATTCGCCAAGAGCGTGCCCAAGTCGCGCGCGCCGGCGTGCGCTTTCGGCAGTTAAGCGGATCGCAAGCAAGCGATGCCGACTTAGCCGCGATATTTGATTTTTATCTGGCCACGCTTGCCGAAAAAGGCAACCTGCCCGTACTGACCTTGGCCTTCTTGCAGCACCTCGCGCAAACCATTCCTGAGCAACTTCTATTGATATTGGCCGAACGCGAAGGCAGACCCATCGCCGGCGCTTTACTCTTGCGCTCAAGCACAACCTTGTACGGCCGCTACTGGGGCTGCTCAGAAGCGTTACCCGGCCTGCATTTCGAGACCTGTTACTACCAAGGCATCGACTACTGCCTCGCCAAAGGACTCACCTTGTTCGAGCCAGGCGCGCAAGGCGAGCACAAGCTGGCGCGCGGCTTCTTGCCCAGTCGCACGCGCTCTTTGCATTACATTGCCGATCCGCGTTTTCGCGCGGCCATCAAAGACTCACTGGTCCGCGAAGCGCAGTGGCAGCATTCCTATCGCGATGAGCTGATGCAGCACTCGCCGTACCGCGCTGATGTCGATTCATCCGAAGCGCGGGACTCGGGACTCGGGACTCGGGACGCGCGGGATCCACCCTAGCGCGCTCATGTCGATACGTCTGCCTCAGCTGGATTGGGCGTCCGATGCGGCATTTCCGCCGTGTCATCGGGCATTGTCCGACCCCAACGGCCTACTCGCATTCGGTGGCGATCTCTCGTCGACACGGCTGTTGAACGCCTACCGCTGCGGAATATTCCCGTGGTATTCCGAAGGCGAGCCGATCCTGTGGTGGTCGCCCGACCCACGCATGGTGATCGCGCCGGCCGATCTGCACTTGAGCCGCCGTTTGCGCAGAAAGCTTGGGCAAAGTGACTGGAAGATCAGCGCTGACGGATGCTTCGAGGACGTGATCGACATCTGTGCCAGTTTGCCGCGACATGGTCGCGTCGGCACCTGGATTACTGCCGAGATGCGTGATGCCTACATAGCCCTGCATCGGGAAGGTCATGCGCACAGCATTGAGGTACACGCTGGCAACGGCGCGCTGGTGGGCGGGCTTTACGGCTTGGCGATTGGCCGGATGTTTTTCGGCGAAAGCATGTTCAGTCTGCAGAGCGGCGGCTCGCAAGTCGCAATCGCCGGACTTTGCCGACGCCTGACCGAATGGAACTTCGCCCTACTCGATGGCCAAGTGGAATCCGCACATCTGGCGACCTTGGGATTTCGCACTCTGCCGCGCGCCGCTTTCATCGCGATTTGCGCCCAAGCTTGCGCTGAGTCTGAACCGGCAGCCTCATGGCAGACTCTTTTCGACCATATCCATGCTCAAGAGTTCGCCTGAAACCTGACGCGACGCCGCATGCGTGGCACAATTCGCGGCTTGCCCGACGCGGCCGCACTCAAGGACCGCGCGTTTGCAAGCCCCGGCTACCAAACAACACCGCCCAATAAGACGTAAAGAATGTCCAAAGACGACTCAATCGAAATGGAAGGCACGGTGCAAGAAACCCTGCCCAACACCATGTTCCGCGTGATCCTGGAAAACGGCCACGTCGTAACGGCCCACATCTCCGGCCGCATGCGCAAGAACTACATCCGCATCCTCACTGGCGACAAGGTCAAGGTAGAAATGACACCTTACGACCTGACCAAGGGGCGGATTACTTATCGGATGAAGTAGGTTTTTAAGAGCGGGATTAGGGACTGGGAACTGGGGGCTGGGGGCTGGGGTTTACGGACTTGGTTCTGGGCCTTGGCTGGTCGCTTCCGAAGCTAGAGTTGCCGCTGCGACAGTGTGGCGTTGGTCTAGGACTTGATTCCTTCGCGCCAGATTTAGCCGTTCGTGGTGAGGTATCGAACCACAGCAAGCCGAAACCTCACGATCTGGATTCTGTCGGCGCTACCATCGGTGATGGATTTCTTATCCTTGAAACGCATGGCGCTGGCCCGCTCAGCGGAAGCACTAGCGCGCCTTGCGCGCGATCTGCCTGCCAGTCTGGAAACGCATCCGGATCAAGAGATTGACGCGCCTTGGTTGACCGAGGCTTTTGCCAGACTCTAGTTGCTGCGCTCGGGCGAGGCCGAGGGCATCCCGGCCGATGAAGTTTTTCGCGAAGCTGAGGCGCTATTTCGTTGAAGGTGATACTTCAGTCGGACGCTCGGGTTCGCCCCAAGACGCCCCATTTTGCCGCACTGGACCATCAAGCTTGCAGCTCCCATTTCCTGCCTCAAGGGTGAAGATCGAAACCTGCAACTCTCTGGCCTTCACTAAATTGCGTCCCGCCTGCTTGGCTGCG
>JANNWF010000315.1:0-6200 GCA_031408455.1 Pseudoxanthomonas sp.
GCTTTGAATCACTGAACCTGCAAACGCCGGCCATGCGCCGGCGTTTTGCGTTGTGGGCCTTGCTCGCGCTGCGGCACCTACTTTTTTGGCGCCCTGTCGAGTGCGAGGACTGCAGCTAGGTCGGCAGGCACCGGCATTTCAAGCAGCGGGCTGATATTGGCTCCGCCAGTGTTCCCTGATGGCACCCATAGTCGCGAGAACAGTGCGGCGGCGACAATTCGTGTCAATTGGCCAAAAACTTCCCGGCGATCACGTCGCAACCAGCCAATCCGCAGCATGCCGAAGTGGCTGCGGACGTGCAGCCAGGTGCGGCGCTGCGAAAGAACGTGGGCGCGTTCAAGGTGCGCGAAGGCGGTATCCAAGTTGTTTCGCATACGCGCATCCGAGGCCAGCTGCCACTCGCGCCAGAATGCAGCTTCTAAGGGATCGGCAATCGATTCATGCATTCGAGCTCGTCCCAGTCGCTATAACGCCGCCAATCGCTGAACTAGAGAGTCCAAGCCCAGTGCTAAGCCAGACCCCGGCGAAACCCGCGCGGCGAGACTCGCTTCGGGGCTTGATTCAGCCCAACGCGCCGGATCGGCCGCTTGCACGTAGGCCTCACGAAACGGCATGCCTTGGCGGGCCAAATCCATCGCGAGGTCGGTGGCATACATGGACGGATCGAGCGCGGCGCGCATTTTCTCCGGTACCCATTGCATGCGACGCAGCAAGTCAGGCAACAGATTTAGAGCGCCAAGTCCGCGTCCAAAGCCATGAAAAATCGCGCCTTTGGAAAACTGCAGGTCGCGGTGATAGCCCGACGGCAATGACAGCAATTGCTCGATCTCGCAGCGCGCAGCCGCCACCGAGGCGTAACTCGCGCGCATCAATTCGATGACATCCGGGTTGCGCTTGTTGGGCATGATTGAGCTGCCGGTGGTGTATTCCGCTGGCAACGCCACAAAACCAAATTCCGCACTAGTAAACAGGCTCAGATCCCAAGCCAAACGACGCAGGTCGAGCATCGCCGAACCCAAGGCCTCTAACGCCGCCATTTCAAACTTGCCGCGCGAAAGCTGTGCGTAAGTGGCGGCAATTTGCAGACGCCCAAAACCCAGCGCCCGCGTAGTGTGGTCGCGATCCAATGGCAAATTGACGCCATAGCCGGCCGCGCTGCCGAGCGGATTAGCGTCGATCCAAGCCAATGTTTGGCTGGCGCGCTGTGCACCATCGATGAAGGCTTCCGCCCAGCCTGCCCACCACATCCCGGCCGACGACACCACCGCGCGCTGGATGTGGGTGTAGCCCGGCAACGGCAGCTGCTGTTCGGCTTCCGCGCGCTGCAAGGCGATGCCTGCGATCTCACGACACAGCGCGTGCAGCTGCGCCAGCCGATCCTTCAACCACAAGCGTGTGGCCACCAGTATCTGATCGTTACGGCTGCGGCCGGTGTGGATCTTCTTGCCGACATCGCCCAATCGCTCGGTCAAACGCGCCTCAATGGCGGAATGGCCGTCTTCATAGCGCGCATCGAGTACGAAGCGGCCATCGGAGAAATCACTGGCAAGCGCGGTCAGCTCCACAATCAGCGCGGAGAGCTCGTTCGCATCAAGAATGCCGATGTTGAGCAGCCCTTCGGCGTGCGCCTGACTGGCGTGAATATCAAACAGGAAAAACTCGCGATCCAGCAGCACATCATCGCCCGCACAGAACGCTTGGATACGGGCGTCGATGGCGACGCCGGGTTTCTGCCAAAGCGGCTGGGTCATCGCAACTTACTCATAACGGCTGGCTCATTGAAGCGCGCTCATGGGAATTCCGGCGGTCTCGCTGAGACCGAATGCGAGGTTGAGGTTCTGCACCGCTTGCGTCGCCGCGCCTTTCAGCAAGTTGTCGAGCGTGGCAACGACCACCAACCGACGCCCATCGGCGGACAAGGTAAATCCGCCGACTTCGACGTGGTGCTGGCCGGCGATCCGGCTTACCCACGGTGCATCATCGACCACGCGAACCAGCGGCTCATTGGCGTAAGCATCGCGATACAGCTGCCGCACCTGATCGACAGAATGCGGCTGCGACAGATGCAAATTGGCGGTCAGCGTGATGCCACGAAAATGCGCTGCGACGTGAGGCATGAACTCGACCAGATGGCCCAATTGGCGGCTGACTTCACGCTCATGGATGTGGCCGGTTAGCTGGTATGGCATCAGGTTGTCATGCAACTTGGAAGGATCATTCTTGTCTGACGGCGATGTGCCGGCACCGGAATAGCCCGACACACCAAAGCACTGCACGGGACCATCCAGCAAGGCCAGCATCGGCGCGATCGCCAGCTGCATTGCGGTGGCATAGCAGCCCGGATTGCTGATTCTGGGTTGGCCGCGGTAGTGACTCCGAGTCAACTCTGGCAATCCGTAAAACCAACCGTCATCGAAGCGATAGTCGGCCGACAGATCAACTATCACGGCAGCTGCTGCGACCTGTTCGATCGCGGCCACATAGGTCGCTGCCATGCCGTTGGGTAAGGCCAGCAGCAAGGCATCGACCTTGTGGGCAGCCACTTGGTCTGGATCGAACTGCACATAGCTCAATTCAGCATAACGAGGATCGGCAGCGAGCTCGGGATGATGTTCAATCAGGCGCTGCCCGGCGCGCTCACGTGATGACACGTATGCGAGTTGCAGGTTTGGATGGCCTGCCATCAACGCAATCAACTCAGCGCCGACGTGGCCGCGGGCGCCGATCAGTCCGACCGATATGGATCGACCGCTCATGTTCTATCGGTCCAACAAACGCGATGTAGACCGGATGCAGGCGCAACGCGCCGGAATCCGGGGTGTTGGCCGAGTTGGCCCCGGATTCCGCTACGCTGCATCCGGGCTACGGAGCCACGACCGGCTGCGACGGTGGTCACGCTCACTTCTTCAACGTCGCTGGCCGCGTACGGCAATGTTCGATGGCGGTGCGCACCTCATCGAAGGATTCCAAGCCATACCAATACACGTTCCACTTGTCGCTCTTCATGCAGCCATCGGATTCGGCGAAATAGAAGTCGTTGATGGCATTGCCGGGTCGTGCGCGCCAAAACAGGCGCGGCGTCTCCGAGCGCATGGCCAGCCACGCCGCACGCCCCAAGCCTTCGCCTTGGGCATCATCGCTCACCGCAAACTTGTCGAGATGCGGCACGCCATTTTCCAAGGTCAGGATCAAGGCAGCCCGATAGTGCTCGCTCACATAGACCCGCCACGGCTTGATGCGATCAAAGTAATCCAGCGTCAACTTGCGGCCGAAGCCGGATTCGATCAGCGACTTCAAACGCGCGAGATCGATCTTCTTCCATGAGCTGACTCGCCGCACGCCCTCGCCACGCCGCACCAAGGTGCCCGACCCGCGATGGGTGAACAGCTCCTTGGCAAGTTCATCCGGGCGGGTAATCGACACCGACGAGGACGGCGGCAGCTGCATCAGCAAGGCGTGGATCTGCTCGATCTTTACCTTCATGCCCGAGTGCAACCAAGGTTGCTGAATCAACTCCGCATATTCGGTGCTCAGGTTGATCGAGTCGATGACCTTGCCCTCGCCGTCCAGCAGTCCGCCGGTACCGGTGAGAAAGATGATCTTGTAGGGCTGCAATGTCTTGACCAGCTCGTTGGCGGCCCAATCGGCGTTGACGTTGAGGATCTGCCCTCCCACCGTCTCCGCAAGCGCAGTGATAACCGGGATCGAGCCAACCTTGATCGCGGCATCAATGGCCTCGGTGCGCACCGCCACCACCTTTCCAACCAAGCCATAGGTGCGCTTGCCCAGATAGTCGGCCTCGAATACGCCGGCAGTGATCGACGTCGCGCGCACACCTTGGGCTTGCAGCGCCTCCACCAACACCAGGTTTTCGCGCTGCGACACCCGCCGCACCACCGCAAGCCCTGTGGGCGAGGTATAGCGCAGGCCATTGACCGTGCGCTTCTCAATGCCGGCCGCTTGCATTTCGACATCCAGCTGCGGTCCCGCACCGTGCACGACGATGGGCGTCAAGCCGACCTGCTGCAAAAACGCCAGTGAAGACACCAAAGCCTCAAGGTCGTCGCGCAGAATCGCGCCACCGACTTTGACGACGGCAAAGCGCGCCGCGTCAATTTGTGAAAAACGCTTGAGGTACTGCTGAATCTCCTTGGCGCTAGCCATGTTGGAGAGCAGGCGGACGATGGTGGGACGCAGGTCGTTCATGCGGATGGTTGGCTGGTCGAGCGCATCACGAAGACGCGTCACTCAAGATTCTGGAGACGCTGTCTGCATAAGCCGACAACTGCTCCAGCGCGACCCATTCGTCGGCGCTATGCGCCTGGGCAATGTCGCCGGGGCCGAACACGATGGCGGTGAGGCCGGCCGCGGAAAACAGCGAGGCTTCGGTCCAGAAATCGACCGCATTGCCGATGGGTAAACCCAAGGATTCGGCCAGATCGCGGGCAGCAAGGCGTTTGTTTTCGGCGTCCTCGCTGTCGCCAGCAGGCAACGAAGGCCCGCGAAAGGTCTCGCCGTAGTATTCGAGCATATGCGGGTCGGCGCAGCTGCGGAAAACGCCATGCAGAGCTTCTACTGACTGCGAAGGCAGAGGGCGAAAGCCGAAACGCAATTCGCAAGCTGGCGCGATGACATTGGCCTTGATGCCGCCCTCGATGCGGCCGACATTAAAACGCAAACCGGTCATCCCACCGAACCGATCCTGCGCCATGCCCGTGACCCGATGAACCGCCCGCGTGCCCCAGCGAATGGCTTCGTGGACCGCGCTGTCGGCAATCGCATCGACTGCGGAGGCGTGCCCCGCCTGACCTTTCAGCTTCATGACCACCGAGCTGATGCCTCGATGCGCGAGCACCGCCTCCGCGTGTGTAGGCTCGGCAACGATGGCGGCTTCAAAGCCGTGATCCTGGGCCAAGAAAGCGGCAATGCAGCGCGCGTCGTTGGCTTCCTCATCCGTCGTAAACAGGAACGCCGCATCACCTTGCGTACGCGCGGCAGCGGCCAACAGGCAAGCCGCGGCGCCCTTGATATCGCAGGCGCCCAAGCCAATCGCGTGGCCCTGCTCGATACGCAGTCGATGCGGATCGGCGCTCCAATGCGGCGAGTCCGGCACGGTGTCCATGTGCACATTGAATATTTGCTTGGGCATCCCCCGCACGGCCAGCAGCGAGACCGCGCCGGCGCCGTGGTCGGTCAACTCGAAACGGAAGTCTGGCAACTGCGCGCGCAGGTAATCGAACATGCCGCCGGTGCCAATCGCCCGCGGCGGGTTGCGCGTGTCAAACCCGACCAGGTGTTCGAGATGGCCCAAGGCCGCGCTCAGAATCTCACTCATGATGATGTCCCGAACGCGTATCCGAGGCGAGATTGACCTGCGCCCAAAGCGTAGAACTCATGCCGTACAACTTGATGAAACCTTCGGCCTCAGCGACGCCCCAATCCGCCGATTGGGCGTAGGTCGCGCCTTTGGCATTGAGAATATGGGCTGAAGTTAGCGCTACGGCGTCGACGCGTCCGCCTTGGGTTTCCAACACCACGTCGCCGTTGACACAGCGCTGCGACGACGCCAGAAATGCCTCCAGATCGGCCTTCAGCGGATCGTGGAAAAAACCCTCATAGACCAGCTCGACCCACTTACGCGCCACCTCTGGCTTGTAGCGATTTTGCTGCTTGCTTAGCACCGCCTCTTCCAGCGCGCGATGCGCAGTCAACAGCGCAATCAGGCCTGGGGCCTCATAAACGATACGACCCTTGAGCCCAATCGTGGTGTCACCGGTATACACGCCGCGGCCAACGCCGTAAGCCGCGAACTGCCGATTGAGACGCGCCAACAATTCCGCACCGGGCAAGCGCTCTCCATTCAACGCCACTGCTTCGCCGCGCTCAAATGTCAGCTTGACTTGCAGCGGTGACACGGGCCAATCGGCTCGCACCGCGCACCAACCCCGCGCGCCTTCGCCCGGTGCTTCCCAACGATCCACTTCACCGCCGGACAAGGTCAGCCCAAGCAGATTCTCGTTGATCGTGTAAGCCTGTTGTTTGGCGCGGACGCCGAAACCGCGTTGCTCCAAATACGCCTGCTCATAGGCGCGCACGAGGGTGTGCTCCTTCTGAATCTCACGAATCGGCGCCACGATTTCATATTCGCCCTGCGCCTTCACCGCCAGATCAAAGCGCACCTGGTCATTGCCCATCCCGGT
>JANNWF010000316.1:0-5513 GCA_031408455.1 Pseudoxanthomonas sp.
CCCCCCCCCCACCCCAACATCACTCGCCCGGCGAACAAGTGCCTGGCCTCGGATTCGGTTAGTCCAACAAGCGCCGAATCACTTCGCGTGCCGCGTCAAAGCCGAAGTGTTGCGATACGTTTTTCAGGCCATTCGCCGACAACTGTTGCCACAGGGCTTCGTCGTCGTACAAGCGCAACACGGCGTCGGCGAATTCGCGTGGGGTTTCGCCGACGAGTACGTCCTTTTCGGCGCGCAGGTACATGCCTTCCACGGCCGCAGGTGTGGCGACCACGGGTTGGCCGTAGCTCATGCTCATGTTGACCTTGCCCTTGACGCCGGCACCGTAGCGAAGTGGTGCGACGGCTAGTCGGCAGCCGTCGAGGAAGGGTTCGATGTTCTCGACGTGGCCGTGGAAGACCACGCCTTTTTCGGCGCCCAAGGCTTTGACTTGTTCGTTGGCCTTGCTGCCGATCAGGTGGAATTTCAGCTCGGGTTCGGCGGCGCGAATCAGCGGCCAGACCTCAGTGACAAACCACACCGCGGCATCCACGTTGGGCGGATGTTGATAGCCACCGATGAACATCAGATCGCTGCGTTCGGCGAATGGGCGGCGACAGCCCAACACTTCATGCACGTTGGACAGGATCTCGACGTGCGCATCGGGGGCGTCGGTGGCCAGCAGGTTGGCTTCGACCGGGCTCACCACCAGGCTGATGTCGCTACGCTGGATGACGTCGAGTTCCTGCTTGCGGGTTTGCTCCGCCGTCTTCGCCAAGTCGCTGCGCCCGGCAAGTTCGGCCGCGCGCTGCTCGCGCAGGTAATGCAGGTCCACCGTATCGAAGATGAAGCGTGCTTGGGGCGCATGGCGGCGGACCAGATCGATGTAGCTGCAAGCAATGTAATGGCGGCTGACGAACACGCTGTGGAAGCGTTTGCCGTGCTCGGCAAACCAGCCGACCGGATCGCCCAGCCACGGATGCCAAAGTACTTCGATGCCCAGTTGTTGCAGCACTTCGCAGTAGTCGGCGACGTAGGCGCGGTTGTCGGCGAAGAACGTCACCGCGCAGCCTTCTTCCACTAGCAAGCGCAGCAGATTGACCAGTCGCAACGAGCCCGAATCCTGATCCGGCTGCGGCACCGTGGCGTCGATCACCAGCACATGGCGGCGCGCGCGATGTTGGCGCGCCACTTCGATGGGTGTGTGTGGCGGTGGCGCGGTATGCGACGCCAGCGTGTCTTGCCAGCGGGCCAGAAACTTCTGCTGGTTGACCAGCTGATACGCCTTGATGCCAGTGGCCGTGTCGGTGCCCGAGCTAATGCCTTCATAATGGATCACCACCGACGCCGGCTGATACAGCACGCTCAAGCCCGCGGCGCGCACTTTCATCGCCAGATCGGTGTCTTCGTAATACGCCGGCGCGTAGTGGGTATCAAACCCGCCCAACGAGTGAAACAACTCGGCCGGCAGCGCAATGGCGGCGCCCGAGCAGTAATCCACTTCGCGCACAAAGTTGTAGCGCGGGTCGGCCGGGTCATCGAAGCGACCGTAGTTCCAGCCCGAGCCATCGTTGAAGACGATGCCACCGGCTTCCTGCAAACGCCCATCCGGATACACCAGCTTGGCGCCGACCAAACCGGCATCCGGACGCAAGCTGAAAGTGTCGATCAGCGCGTCCAGCCAGCCGGATTGGACCGCGGTGTCGTTGTTGAGGAAGACCAGGTATTCGCCTTGGGCAACGGCCGCACCGGCGTTGCAGGCACCGATGAAGCCCAGATTTTGCGGGTTGCGCAGGTAGTGCAGGCCGCGCATTTTGGGCAGCAGATCGGCGCTGGCATCCGAGGAGCAGTCGTCGACCACGATCACTTCGAACGTGGTTTTTTGCTTCTGTTGCGAAAGCGCGCGCAGGCAGGTGATGGTGTGGGCGAGGTGGTTGTAGACCGGCACGATGATGCTGACGCGCGGGGAAGGCGGCCGCACCAATACGATGTCGTCGACGTCGGGAACGTCCTCGCTTGCCGCCGGCATTCTCGGAATGTCGAACACCGTCGTTGCCGGCGGCGGTGCGACCTCTTGCCGCAAGCGCCGCCATGTGCCCGACAAACCACGCATGCGCAAGCTGTTCATCACCCGTTTGCGAGTGGCGGCAAGGCGCGAAAACCGGAAGCGCACACGAGTACCGATGCCGCCAAATAGACGGCCAAGCAGCCGCCGCAGATAGCGCATCGGTCGGGTGATCCGCCAGGACAGACTGGCGAGAATTTCATCGCGCTCAGCCAGGAAGTGATCGCGCTGCGCAATCAAGGACTCGATCGAGCCCTGCGATTCGGCGATGTACTCCAGGTACGCTGCCGCGTCTGCCGCATGCAGCTGCTCAAGTTGATCGAGTTGCTCGGCCAAGGCCGCCGCCCGTTCACCGCTGGCGCGCAGGTCAGCATCGGTGTCATCGAGAAGTTTTTGCGTATCCACCAGCAGGCTGCCGGCGGATGCGAGCTGAGCTTCCAACGCCCGCGCCCAGGTCAAACGGTGCTCGGCCTGCTTGTGCTCGCGGCTTGCCCACTCGGCACGGCGTTCGAGTTCCGTTTGCTGGTCGACCAGTTGCGTGGCCAACGCCTTGCGCTGCCGTTTCTCGACCGCCAGTTCAAGCTCGGAGGTTTGCCGTTGCAGGGTGGTCAGCGTGTCGGTGGACCAGCGTGCGCCGAGTGCCGCTGGCCGCAGGGCGAGTGCTTCGGCATAAGCCTCGCTCATCTGCGCAACGGAAGCACTGGGCCAAGGCCGTCGCAGCGCGCTCAGTGCACCGCTGTCGTCACTCAAATCGTGCAGCACTTTCGCGATGGCTTCGGCATTGGCCGCGACCAGAATGCCGTTGCGACCATGCTCGATGCGTTCGACAAAACTGCCTACCGCGGTGGCGATCACCGGCACGCCCAGCGCGCGCAATTCGGACAGCGTGTAGCTGAACGTCTCGGCCACGGTGGTGGGCAGCAAGGCCGCATCCGGCATCAATCGCGCAAGCAACGAAGGCAACTGATCGCGGACGTAGTCCAGCTGCACGTGGACTTGTGGATGCCCAAAGAAACGCATGCCAGCCGCGCCACAACCCAGCAGGATCAACTCGACATCGGTGGGCAGCAGCGGCAACAACTGCGCCAGCAAGACTTCACCCTTGCCGCCCTTGATGCGACCGAGCACCACGATGCGCAGCGCGGCGCGTTTTGGATCGGGGCCGATCAGCGGCAATGGGGGCAGCCAATCCGCCAAGCCGTGGCCGATCTGCTGCCAGCGACGCTTGGCCAACGCTGGCGCGATGCGGCAGAGGTTGTCCTGCACGCAACGACTGGGGGCGATCAGCAGGGCGTCGCTGCGGGTCAGCGCCTCGACGTAGCCCATCCGCAAGGCTTGCCAATAAGCCGCGCGTGGCTCACTGAACTCGAAATTCGCAGCAGCAATTTGCAGCGCCGCGGGAATGGCAGGGCCGCTGAAATCGACACTGCCATCGCCAAAGTCGGCATGCAGAATCGGCCACACGGGATAATAATCGTGGCAGACCACGGCGGTTGGCAAGCCGGTCTTCAGCGCGTCGAGGCTGTGCCCGATCAGCGACGAAACCACGATGCCCGCAACACCGAAGTCGCCGATGATGCTGTCGAGCAACGCACGATATTCGGCCGACTCCATGCGCGTGCCGACCGCTGCCGCTGCCATCGGCCACTGCCGCAGATTCGGTCCGTCTGGCGTGGCGCGAAGCACGATGGTCTCGCCATGCACGCGTCGCTGCGGGCTGCCCAGTGCCATCAACACCAGATGCCGATGGGTCTGGTCGGCGGCGATCAGGTCGGACACGAAACGCTCGGCACCACCGCCCCAGCCATGCAGGATGTGCAGCACGACGGCGCGGCCATCGAGGCCAATCGCATGCGAAGCCGACCGCGTAGCGCAGGCGTGGATGCGCTCGCGCAGCACGGCGGCGGTGGGATGCACTGCGCCGGCATCCGGCATGACGTCGGCATCGACAGCGCCCACAAATACGCTGTCGCATAGGCGAATACAGGTGATCGCCGCCGATTTCATGTCGAGGCGGCCACCGCGATCCAGACACAGCTGCAAGGTCGCCGCGCGCCAGAGGCTGAGCAAGGGCGAACACAGATCGGTTTGCGGATAGCTGCGGTCTGCCAGCAGCCAACTCCAGCGGTCGACCGCTTCATTCGATAGCGATCCGCTGCGAGGACGCGGGTCTAGCCCGCTGATCCGAGCGCACAGCGGCGTCCATACCTGCGCATCCAAATACGTATCCCGCGCCAGCTGCAAGCGTTGCCACAGATGCGCCGGAAGGTCGGCATCGGCATGGATCAGCAATACATCGCGGCCGGGATGCTCCTGCGCCATCGCAGCCAGAGCGGTTGCCGCGCTCGGATGGCTGCTTTCAATCAGCACCAGTTCGGATGGCAGGACCGCGCGGATGCGCGCGGCGATCGCGCTATTGGCCGCCACCAGACAGGCAATCGTTGGCGCCGATGCGTTCAGTACGTCAGGGTTGCTCACGTGGGGGACGCTGATTCCGTGCGGGCGGGCCAGGCGCAATGCGTGTGCCACGCTGAATGAATTCGAATTACCACAGTGGCGGTAGCGGCTAAACTTGCGGGGCTGGATTATCGCTGTTTGCTTCTGCTGCTGACCACTTGTGCTGCTGTCGAGTTGCTGTGGGTGCGTTCAAACGCCGCAAAGCAGACTTGCACGCTTGTCGTCTGCCTCAACAGAGCAGCCGAGCAAGCTCGGCTCTACAAAAGCTGCAGAGCCGTGGGCGCTCGCACCGCTTTTGTAGAGCGGAGCTTGCTCCGCTGCTCTGCGTGATCCTGTTGCCATCCTGTCATCGCCCTGCAAAACGTGCCCAAACCCGCCGCAAAAAAATCTGCCGCCAATCAACTTCCCTGGCGCCAATGGGCGCTGAGGGGCGCGTTGTTCGCGCTGGGACTCGCCGTTGGCTTTCTGTTGCCGACCTGGTGGGTGGTAGATCGCTATCTGCAACATGAGTTCGGTCGGCTTACATGGCAGATTCCGACGCGGGTAATGGCGCGGCCGTTGTTGCTGGCCGTTGGCGAGCCGATCAGCATCGACAGCCTGCTGGCCGAACTTGCCGCGGCCAACTATCGCGATGATGGCGAAGGCCAGGCGGCCGGCACCTATCAGCGCGATGGCGCGCGGTTTGTGATTTCCAGCCGCGGCTTTCGCGATGTCGACGGGCAAGTGCCTGCGCAACGGCTCGAA
Organism: Pseudoxanthomonas sp.; assembly: GCA_031408455.1. GTDB lineage: Bacteria > Pseudomonadota > Gammaproteobacteria > Xanthomonadales > Xanthomonadaceae > JANNWF01. The sequence continues at coordinate 5,246 of JANNWF010000316.1, forward strand.
CTCAGCATTTCCGGACAAAGTCTCAACCGGCTGATCGACGTCACCGGCAAGCGACTGGCCCGTGCGCAGCTCGATCCCGCGCGTATCGCGAGCCTCTACGGAGCCACTCAGGAAGAGCGGCAACTGGTGCGCATCGACGAGGTGCCGGCGCTGTTGATTACGACGCTACAAGCGGTCGAAGACCGCAATTTCCTGCATCACATCGGCATCGATTGGAAAGGCATCGCGCGCGCCATGTGGGTGAATGCGCGCGCCGGCGAGGTCACCC
>JANNWF010000317.1:0-9133 GCA_031408455.1 Pseudoxanthomonas sp.
AAGCCATCGTAAACTCGCGCTCCGCAAGCGTGAACGAACGTCCCTCTGGGCTCGTTAGACGAAATCCCCAATGGCCGAAACGGGTCGATGACCGCCGGCTGGCTGTGACATCCGATGAGAGTGGTTCGACGCTGCGTCTGAGCGAAGCCATCGGTCGCGGTCCGGCCAGGAACGGCCAGTGGCCCGACGGCAGAATCGCGAGCCCGAAACGGGACGTTTGAGACGAGACTCAAGCCGTCTGTCGCGCCCAACGGAGTCAGCTGCAATGACCGCTTGCGTTCGCCAGCTTCAGTGGCTCCGCGCACATATCCCGCGGCTGGTGTCGTCAGGCGCGCCGCATGCGTACCGCGCTGCTCTCTGGTGCGAAGTCCTGACGCTCGGTAACGTCTCGCGTGTTGAGTGCGCGCCACCCCGACCGATGAGATCGGTCTGCTGAAGATGACGACGCATCGTCAGTCTGCAACCGTGGACAGCCTCGGTCCGTACGTTGAAGAACAGACTGCCTGGTGTCTGGCGAGGACGATGTGCTGACTGTCCACGACTGTCCAGGACGGGCTGCGCTCAGTGCGGGTCGCGCTGAAGGCGGCTTGAAGCCCGATCTGTCCGCACCATCGATCTCAAATCCACCGCCCTTGTGCGGGCGGTTCATGTGTTGGGCTTGCCACCCACTGACCCCAAGGATCCGTCATGCCTCAGAAAGCCTGGAACGCCAAGCGCGAACGCCAGTATGTGCACATCAAGGAAAGCCTGCTCGACCGCGGCAAGCCCCAGCCCCTGGCCGAGGAGATCGCCGCGCGGGTCGTCAACAAGGAAAGGGCACAACACGGCGAGTCCGCGGAAGCCAGCCCGTCGTCGGTCAACGACATGTCGTCTGGCCGACGCGGGGGGCTGCGCTCGCACCAGGGGCCCGGCGGCCGAACCCTGCTACAGCTTCGCAACGAGGCGCGACAGCATGGTCTGAAGGGGCGCTCCCTGATGAACAAGGCGCAACTCGAAGCGGCGCTCACGCCATGAATGCAGAACTTCCAGTCACGCCAGACTCATCGCCCCCCGAAACCCCGCCTGTGGCGGCCGCCGAGGCCCGCGCTGCCGCGCCGTCGCTGGTGTCCGGCGTCGAAGAGGTCGCCCGGACACGGCTGTTGACCGTAGCTCCCGACGCTTTGCTGTCCGAGGTGGCTGCACTCCTTTCAAGCGCGCAGATCAGCGTGGTGGTCGTTTGTGATGCTGCCGGTGCAGCGGTGGGTGTCATCACTGAGACCATCCTGGTCCGGTGCCTGGGCTTGAGGCAGGCTGACTTCTTTGCGACCCGAGCCGGCGACGTGATGACGCCCGAGTTCACGGCCTGCGCACCGGAAGACCTGCTCTCCGACGTGCTGGCGATGATGCACACGCGGGGTTTCATCTACGTGCTGCTGCTGGGTGATGACAAACGGCCGCTTGGCGTGCTGCACGCCCGCGACGGTCTGCGGGTGCTGCTTGCGGCCGGCAACCACGAAGAGGCGCTGTTGCGAAACTACGTGATGGGCATCGGCTATCAGTGAAGTCGCGTCCATGACCGCTGCCGATGCCCGACCGATCGTCCTGGTGACGGGCGCTGCGGGCAATCTCGGCAGGTCGGTCGCGAACGCTCTGGCTGACGGGTACCGCATCGTCGGCCTCGATCGCGAGGCCAGGAAGGTGGGCAAGGCGGGACAGGGGCGCGACGACAGCTTTCCGATCCTTGCCGTGGACCTCGGGTCGGACGAGTCGGTGAATTCGGCGTTGCAATCGTTTCGGGACGCCCACGGCTCGCGTATCGCCAGCGTCGTGCACCTCGCTGCCTACTTCGACTTCACGGGCGAAGAAAACCCTCTGTACCAGTCGGTGAACGTGGACGGCACGCGGCGCTTGCTGCGCGCGCTGCAGGGTTTCGAGGTGGCCCAGTTCCTGTACCCCAGTACGATGCTCGTGCACGCGCCATGCCACCCCGGCGAGCACATCGACGAGACACAGCCGCTGGCACCCGCCTGGGCCTACCCCAAGTCAAAAGCAGCTGCCGAGGCAGTGCTGCGAGAAGAGCACGGTCACATTCCCAGCGTCGTGCTGCGCCTGGCGGGGGTTTACGACACGCAGACCATGGTGCCCACGTTGGCGCAGCAGATGGCCCGCATCTACGAGCGTGACCTGCAAAGCCACCTCTATGCCGGCAGCCTACTCGTGGGCCAGTCGGCGCTGCACCGCGAAGACATGCTCGCCGCACTGCGGCTGGCCGTGGACCGGCGCGAGCAGTTGCCCAGCGGCACCGAACTGCTGATCAGCGAGGCCGATGCCGTGAGCTACGAGGTGCTGCAGGACACCCTGGGCAGGCTGATGCATGGCGCGCAGGACTGGCACACGCTGCGTGTGCCCAAGCCGCTGGCGGCGGCAGGCGCCTGGGTGCAGGGCCAGCTGGAGCCAGTGGTGCCCGATGCCATCGACGGTGGCGAGGTGCCCTTTATCCGTCCCTTCATGGTCAGCATGGCCGACGACCACTACGCGTTGGATATCCGGCGCGCACGGCAGCTGTTGGGCTGGGAGCCACGGCACCGCCTGGCCGACGAACTGCCGGCCATGGTGGCCAGCCTGAAGGCCGACCCCGCGGCCTGGTATGCCGCCAACGGCGTCACCGCGCCGGGCTGGATCACGCCGGGCGGGAACGCCGACGCACTGCGCACCGACCATGAGGCCCGGCGCAAGGCCGAACATGGCCAGTGGCGTTGGGCGCACATGGTAAACATCGGCCTCGGAAGCTGGTTGCTGACGCAGCCGCTGATCGTCGGCGTGAAAGAGCCCGGCCTACGCACGACCGAGATGGCCATGGGGGTGCTGCTGATGCTGGCTGCGGGCCTGGCGCTGTCATGGCGCGCGGTGTGGGCGCGCTGGCTGTGCGCGGGCATCGGCGCGACCGTGATGGCGCTGCCGTTCCTGTGGTCCACCGCCAGCGCTGCGGCCTATCTCTCGGACACGCTGGTCGGCGCCTTGATCTTCGGCCTGGCCGTGTGCAGCAAGCCCGAGCCGGGCTCGTCGGCACTCGCGGCCATGACGGGCCCGACGGTGCCCCCGGGATGGAGCTACAACCCTTCGGGCTGGGCCCAGCGCCTGCCGATCATCGTGCTGGCGCTGCTGGGCCTGTATGTCTCGCGCTACCTGGCCGGCTACCAGCTGGGCCACATCCCGGCACTGTGGGACCCATTCTTCGTCGGCTCGCCCACCGATCCGCGCAATGGCACCGAGGAGATCGTCACCTCGTGGGTGTCGACCGCGCTGCCGGTGTCCGATGCGGCGCTGGGCGGCTACACCTACCTGCTGGAGATCCTCACCGGCCTGGTCGGGTCCCGGCGGCGCTGGCGCACCGCGCCATGGTTGGTGCTGCTGTTCGGTCTGATGATAGTGCCACTGGGCATCACGACCATCCTGTTCATCGTCATCCAGCCCGTCGTGCTGGGCACTTGGAGCACGCTGGCGCTGGTGGGCGGCGCGGCCGTGCTGATCCAGATCCCGTATTCGCTGGACGAGTTGCTGGCCACCGGCCAGTTCCTGCGCCGCCGCGCCAAAACCGGCCAGGCCTGGCTCCGCGTGCTGTTCTTGGGCGACACCGACGACACGGCCGTGACGGGCGATGCCAAGCCGGTCGAGGACCCCGCAGACGAATTCGACCAGCCCGCCGGCGCGGTGCTGAAGTCCGCGTTCTTCGGTGGCGTCAGCCTGCCCTGGAATCTGGCCGTGACCGGCGTCGTTGGCCTCTTCCTGCTGTTCACGCGTGTCACGCTGGGCGCCGAGGGCAGCCTGGCCGATGCGCATCACATCATCGGCTGCGCGGTGCTGACCGTGGTGTCCATCGCCGCGGCCGATGTCGCCCGGCCTGCGCGGGCGCTCAACGTACTGTTGGGCGTAGGTTTGATGTGCGTGCCATTCATGTTCGATGGCGACAGCGCAACAACCGCCGTCACCATGGGTCTGGGGCTGGCCCTGGTGCTGCTCAGCATTCGGCGAGGGCCGATCCAGGAACGCTACGGCAACTGGACTCGCCGCTTGGTCTGACCCGGCCGGCAGCCATCCGGTGCGACCGGCCCTTATATGCATTGATCGTTCAATTTTTCCATGATGAAGGCGGACCCGATGAGAAAGCTGATTGCATCGACATTCGTGTCGCTCGATGGTGTCATGCAAGCACCCGGCGGCCCGTTGGAAGACACGGCAGGTGGATTCGCGCTTGGCGGCTGGACCTTCACCTACTGGGACGCCCTCATGGGTCAGTCGATGGCGGGTCTGGACGGCAAAGACCGCGAGCTGGTGCTCGGCCGCAGGACCTACGAGATCTTCGAAGCCCATTGGCCCTATCAGCCCGCAGCAGATCCGACCGCCTTGTCGCTCAACGCAGCGAAGAAGCATGTGGCCTCCAGAACCCTGGCGACACTGCACTGGAACAATTCGAGTCTGCTGCGCGGTGACGTGGCCGCTGCCGTTGCCGAGCTGAAGGGCCAGGACGGAAAGGACCTGCAGATCATTGGCAGCGGGAACCTCATTCAGACGCTTCACGCCGCTTCGCTGATCGACGAGTACAACGTCTGGACGTTCCCGGTCGTGCTCGGACATGGCAAGCGGCTGTTCGAGTCCAACGCGAAACCCGGCGCGCTGCGCCTGATCAGCTCACATACCTCGGGCACCGGCGTTGTGCTCAGCACGTACGTGCCGGCTGGGGTCGTCCCTACGGGCTCTTTTGGTCCAGATCTGCCGAGCGAGATGGAGCTCACTCGGCGAGCGAAGGTGACACGCGAAAGCCCGTGATGAGATCCGGCCAGTGAATCGTCAGCGACATGTCATCGCACCGGGTGCGCCAGCGTACGGACTCATTGGGAATGGCAGCGTACGTTCTGTGACCGGTCAACCGAGCTGAAGGACCACCATGAACTACATCGACGGATTTTTGATTCCCGTGAAAGCAGGCAACAAGGAGGCCTATCGCGAAGTGGCGGCCAAGGCTGCTGAGCTCTTCAAAGAGTTCGGCGCCATGCGCGTGGTGGAGTGTTGGGGCGATGTCTTGCCCGACGGCAAGGTCACTGACTTCAAGCGCGCCGTGAAGGCGGAGGGCGAAGAGACCGTCGTCTTCTCATGGATCGAATGGCCGTCCAAGGCAGCGCGTGATGCCGGCCACGAGAAGTTCATGAGCGACCCGCGAATGAAGGCGATGGGTGACATGCCGTTCGACGGCAAGCGAATGATCTACGGCGGATTCGAGCCGCTGCTGGATGTCTGACCGCGCGACGGTCGATCCATTCACACGCACACCCATCAACAAAGAAATCCATCATGAAAGTTGAATCACTCATCACGTTCGGCGGTCGCTGCGAAGAGGCGCTGGAGTTCTACAAGAAGGCAGTGGGTGCCGAAGTGACTGCGCTGATGCGCTGGAAGGAAAGCCCCGATGCGGCCATGAAGGCGCCCCCCGGATACGGGGAAAAGATCATGCATGCCAACTTTCGCATTGGCGAGACGCAGTTGATGGCGGATGACGGCATGGGCGACAAACCAGCGGAGTTCAAGGGGATTACGCTTGCGATCGAGGCGGCCGACGATGCTGAAGCGAAGCGCGTCTTCACGGCGCTGGGTGAAGACGGGAAGGTCAGCATGCCGTTGACAAAAACCTTCTGGACATCGTCGTTCGGCATGCTGACCGACAAGTTCGGCGTGCCGTGGGCGGTCAATGTGGCTGCACCGAAGGTCTAACCCCATCACGGTCTTGTGGTCCCAGAAGCAACGACTTCTTTAAAGGAGAAGAAAGTCATGACCACACATACGGGTAGTTGCCACTGCGGTGCGGTCGCCTTCGATGTGGACGGCGAAATTGACAGCGGCCTCGCCTGCAATTGCTCCATCTGCTCCCGAAGGGCGTCTCTCCTCTGGTTCGTTCCCAGAGCAGCGTTGCGCCTCAGGACTCCAGAGTCCGGCGCCAGCACGTACACTTTCAACAAGCACGTTATCGAACATCGCTTCTGCGCAAAGTGCGGCATCCACACCTTCGGCGAGGGAACAGATCCCAAGGGCAATGCCGTTGCAGCAGTCAATCTTCGATGCATAGAAAACCTCGACCTGAGCAAGGTTCCAGTGAAGGAATTCGATGGAAAGTCGAAGTAGTGCTTGCGTCGTGCCGTGACGCCCAAGGAGGGTCTGCATAAAGCGCCATCAGGATTGACACATGCGTGATCGACCCGAAATGTCGCCAACCGAACCCATCAGCGCCCGATTCGACGGCCACGCGGTCGCATTCCCTCCTCGTGGCAGTGCTACCCGAGCATTGCCCGCGCGGTTGCTCACTCTGGACGGACACCTGTCGCCGCCGGCACCAAGCCAAACAAACCTGGATGCAAATCGTCCCGAGCCCTCAACCCGAGGGGAAACTTCGGATCATGCAATCAAACACATCCATGGGGCATCGCCCCAACGCCGAACTCCGCCGACAACAGTGCGAACGCCCGCTTTCTCGACTTTCGCGTCCGCATCACGCAGCGCATATCTTCGAACATATGACGCGGCCTAAACGCCTGCGACCCCGAATCATCAACAAGGTGCGACAGCATTGGACACGGCCATCCAGCAATTTCTCGAAGCCCATGTTCAGCATGAACTGGCCAGATTCCAGTCAAAAAAAATGCGCGAGTCCATCCGCGAGGAGGTCGCCGCGGCCTTTGAATGGGCGACCCAGATTACGCTTGCCGACATCATCAGCGCCGAGCAAATCACCGATCTGATCGGCCGCAATGTGGTGGCAATGCCGCTGCCCAGCGGGATTGCCGAACTGGCTGTCAGCATGAGCCAGCGCGTTCTTGCTGCGAAAACGAACAAGACCACATCCATCAAGGATATCTGCGCACGCCCTGCCTATGACGCTGCGGTGGCGAAGATCGGCAGCATGGAAGTTCTCAGGCGTGCCTTGATCCACAGCATAGTCACCACCCCGATCTACACCAATGAGATCTCCAGCGCGCTGTATACCGGCATCAAGGAATACATGCTCACTGAGAACGTGCTGGCGCAAAAAGTGCCCGGCCTAGCCTCGCTGATCAAGCTCGGGAGTTTTGCCGTCAATAAGACCATGAAGCCGCTGGAGGCGGCGGTCGAGAAGACCATCAAGGCCTACATCCAGGCCAATCTTGGCAACACTATTCGACGCAGCGAAACATCCATAAACGAGTACTTTGACGAGCCCCACATCGTCGCGTTTGGCGACGATATGTGGACGAAGTGGGCAGCGACCCGGTTGTCGAAGTACACGCAGTGGGTCGACGGCAAGGACATGGCGGATATCGTTGCCTTAGGCCGTGATTTTTGGCTGCATTTTCGCGAGACGCCGTACTTTAAGGCCATCTATACCGATCTGGTTCAGGCCACTTTTGAGTTGTACGGCGATATGCCGCTCAGCCAATTGGCGACTGAGTTTGGTGTCAATGAAAAGCTAGTGACCAAGGAGCTCACGTCGACCCTAGCCAAGGCTGTAGAGACGGCCAAGCGCAGCGGCTACTTGGAACAACGCATTCGTGCCCGGTTGGAGGACTTCTACTGCTCACCACACGCCGCGCAGCTGTTTGCGTTAGCCGGCAAGTCAACCGGCCTAGCGCAGTCAAAAGCGCCAGTCGCCGAACAGAAGACCGCCACCACCCAAAAGAAAACCGCCGCGCGCACCACGCGCACGCCGCGTGCCAAACCAACGTCATCCGCGAAGGCCAAGCCTGAAAAATTTGTCTGATCGGATTTAGATCGAAGTGCGGAATCGTTTTGATTGTGTGTATTCTCGCGGTCGAATGCGCGCTTGCGAACGACCGCTATGCCCTAACACGAAGTTATTTCGACTCACCGAAATGGGTCGGATTGCGCCCCTCGGACGCTGATCGGCAAGGAACTGCCTTTATTCAGGGCGCCGCCGTGGCTGGATGACTCACTTCACCGTGTTGGCGTGGTCGACGTAGTAATCCTGCGCATCGCCGGCTCAGGGCTTCGGAATGCGCAAGGTCTTGCTGATCATCAGCGATCCGGACAGCGCGAACGTCAGCACCAGTGGGTGGAGCAACCAGGGGCCGAGCCGGACTTCGCCGAACCAGAGCGAGTCGCCGAGCGCGCCCTGCCAAGCGGCGATCGCGAGCACGATCACGAGCGCGAGGCTCGTGGGGATCGGCGTGCCCTCGAAGTACTTCACCTGCTCGCCTCCTTCCGACAACGCTTCCGCGGTCACGTTGAAGCGCGCCAGGCGACTCACGCCGCAACCCACAAAGTAGGACAGCACCAGCCAGTCCCAGCCGCCCTTCATGCCGCAGGCATAGGCCAGCGCGGCGGGCGCAACGCCGAACGAGATCACGTCGGCGAGCGAATCCAGTTCGCGACCCAACAGCGATTGCTGCTGCCGCCAGCGCGCCACCTTGCCGTCCATTGCATCCAGCACGAAGGCGAGCGGGATCAGCGCCATGGCGATCAGCAGATCACGCAGCCCGCCTTCCTCCACGTAGCGCATCGCGGCGAAGATCGCACCTGTGCCACAGAAGGCATTTCCCAGCGTCAGCCAATCTGCGAGATGGAACTGGCGGATCAGGCTGAAGTGACGTTGAGACATCGCGATTCTCCGTGCGGCCCGGGCAGCATCTCCCGATACGGTCGCTCGACTCAAGCGCCCCACAATGCCGCCTCAGCGACGACTCAGGGTTCAGACACCACAGGTTCAGCAGCGCCCGACGATCAAGGAAACCTCGTGAACAAGTCCGAAGCGCTGAAACGCGAAAGCGGGCCGACTAAGATCGACTGGCTCGACGGCGTGGACGAGCCCCCGCGATGGCCAAATCCCACGCTCAGACGATCGTTATCGCCTGCAAGCGATGCTCGGGCTGATCAACTCCGAGATCCACAAGTCGATCGATCCGGGGCCACGCTCCTTTCGACAAAGGACACGGCGGCAATTGTGGGCGAGCTCAAGTTAATCGAAATGTGGGCCGGCCCGAAAGTCCGCTCCTGTCACGATCGAGCACACGCGACTGACCGCTGTGGGTCGGAGGACTAAACCGCTCGCGCGGTAGTCGCGTCGTCGAGCGCGGGGCGGCTGTTGGTGCCGTGGTTTCTGCGAAGTTGTGCG
>JANNWF010000318.1:0-11486 GCA_031408455.1 Pseudoxanthomonas sp.
AACGCCACGACCCGACGCCGTCAACAGAAACCAAGCGGGCTCACCATCGCTGTCATAGGTAAACCAACCAGTGGCCAAGACATTGCCTTGGTCGGCAGTGAACAGACCCCAACCGCTTTCGCTGGGATCCCACCACGTCGCTGACAACAGTTCGGGGTTTTGAATCGCCAGAGGATTGGCGCGCTGATATACACCCAACTGACCAGCCACCGCTCCGGCCGCCAAGTTGCCGGCCGCCGAGTCGAAAGAAAGTCGGCTGCCATCAAAATTGAAACTTGGCCGATTGGCACTGCCATCGGTTTGTTGACCCGCATCAGTGGTCGCCAAGCGTGACAGCCGCTTTTCCTCAACCTCTACGACGACCAGATCAGCGGCGCCATTGGTATCGGCGCTGGTCGGATCGAGGTTGGTGGCTGCCGTGACGAATCCCACGAAGCGGCCGTCGCCGGACATGGTTGCTTGTGTGCTGGCACCATTGCCGCTGGCACCCGCGGCTGTCTGGCTCACCCGCTCAAGCGTGCGTTCCGCCACGTTCAACACATACACATCGCGCGTGGTGTTGGTATCGGGAGGAATCAACGGCAAGTCAGTCTCGAACGCCACCCGCAATCCGGATAAATCGAGGTCGCCTCCGATACTGTTGCCACCCGCCGCGCCGCAGTTACCGCCCGCTGTGGGTGTACTGACTGGCAACACAACGCCGGTCAGCATGTTGCGCAAGACCATGTTGGTGCCGCTGTTCGGACACGCCGCCGGTGTGCTGGCCAAGACATTTTTCGCGGTCGTTTCAAAAGCGACCCATGCCCCATCGGCCGAGATGCTGGGCTTGCCGGCCACGCCGTTGCTGTTGGTGGTGGTGTCGCTACCGTTGGCTGCCACCGCCTTGCAGGTGACACAACGCTCAGGGCCGGGCGTCACTGCGTTGCCGTTGCGAAGCAGCGGTATCAAGTAGATGTTGCGCTGCCCAACTTGGCCCTGAGACGCATTCGTCGTTTCGCGAGTCAGCACCAGCGCATTGCCGTTAGCGGAAATTTGCGGCGCCGTGCCCGCGCCGGCCGTGGCCGCCGGTGCCACCATCTGCGTGCTGCCGGTCAACAGGTTTCGCAACATCAAGGCTGAGCCGCTGGTTTTCATGCGTTCCTCGCGTGCCTTGCGGCTTTCACCCAGCAGGGATTGGGGTACCGCTGCCGGGGCGACGAAGACTACAAAATTACCGTCATTGGAAACTGTCGGTTCGGTGGCGTTGCCGTTGATGGCGGTACCGCCATTGTCAACGCTGATGCGGGTCACCGCACCGGTCTGCGTATCCACTCGCAGAATTTGCGAAACCCCTGAAGGCGAGCCGCCGACTAGGTTGGTGGCCATCGTTTGGAAAACGACGAAGCGACCATTACCACTGGCAACCGCCGACTGACTGGGTGCATTCGCAAATGGCGTCAATGCGCCCACCTGCGCGGCCGCATCGGAGCCGCGAATCTCGTAGACATATCGACCGTTGATCGTCGCACCGCGGCGATTGCTGATCAGTGCCAGTGCATTGCCATCGATGAAGGCCCCGTTGCTTGCCGAGCCGATCAACTCGACTGCCGACCCGGGCGCTCCGCGGCCGATCGCGAAGCCCGCGCGCGCCGAGCTACCGCCGCGACCGTTGATGTCGCCTCCGGACGCCTGTCCCGCCTCCCAACGAATCGACCCATAGTTGAAGACGATATCGAAATCGCCGGCGCGCCGATCCGCCCGGCTTACGAGAATCAACTGGAAGCTGTTTCGATTTGAGTGGGCTGTGCTGCTGGAAAAATAATCGACATTGATCCAGTTCGCGCCGAAGGCTGGACGTCCCTCGAAGGTCCCGACGCCATAGGTCACCGGGTCGCCAGCGCTACTGGTGTCGACATCGGCGAAGAAGGGCGCAACGATCAGCTGATCGGTGGCTAGAAGCGGGAACGGCGTGAATTCTGAAAGCGCCGCACCGAAGGTGACGTTGCCGTTGTTGTTTACGTGCAAGCGGTCAACGGTTACGCCGAACAGATTGATCGAAAACCCGATCGAGACCGGTCCGGTTGAGCCATCGTCATTGCGTGGCAACGTGTTGCTGTTGAAACCGGGGACGATAGCCTGCGTTTGGCTTTGCGCCAAACCGGAAAATGCAAGAACCAGCAAGCTGGCGAGCCCAAGGGCGCGAATCAATCGAGTGGCCATGATGACAACCTTTTAAGTAGTCACTAGCCGATGACGGCGCAAGCGGCAGCAATCCAATCGCCACGCGAAGTCGGCCAGCATTGAGTGTGACTAGACGATAGCCCCGTCTGGTGACGAACACAATTCGTCATTGCGCTCGACCACTTCGGACTTGCGCTAGCGTGCGAACCGCTGCGGCGCGAAAGGCTGGGGATCGGTGCTCGGCGGCCGCTCGCAGACAAGATCGGCGAGTAACTGACCGGTTGCCGCCGACATACTGACGCCCAACATGCCGTGGCCACAGGCCAGAAAAAGTCGTGAATGACCGGGTGCAGCGCCGATCAACGGCAAATCGTCCCAGACCATGGGTCGCCAGCCAAACCATTCTTCCTGCTGCTCTGGACCCTCAGGCTGGTGCAGAAACGTCTGCGCACCGCGGCGCAAGGCATCCAGCCGAGTGCGATTGAGGCGAGTGTCGTAACCAGAAAATTCCATCGTGCTGCCAAGCCGGTAGCCACTTCCCCATGTGGTCACGCACACCGCTGGTTCCTTCAGCACCAGCGGGCGGCGTGGCACCAAGGCGGGTCTGCTGTAGGTAATGGAATAGCCCTTGCCCGGCTGGATGGGAATCGAAAGCCCCAGCGGAGCCAACAATTGCGGAGTCCATGCGCCGGTGGCGACAACGACGTGATCCGACCGATAGGTTTTCCCGCCGACTAGCCGTACTGCTGCCTGGTGATCGTCAGCATAGATCTGCTGCACAGATGAACCCGTCTCGATCACGCCGCCGCCGCTAACCACAACGCGCGCCAATTCAGCGACGTATTGGTCTGGCCGAAGGCAGGCATCGCCAGGGAAAAACATGCCGCCAGCGACACCGGCTTTGAGCGCTGGCTCCTCGGCCAGTAATTGGTCGGCGTCCCATTGCTCGACCGCAATGCCAAGTCGTTGCAAGTCATCCGCCTCGGCAGCAAATCGACGTACCGTCTTAGGCTCGCGGAATGCGTACACCAGCCCGCTCTCGACGAATTCGCAGTGCAGATCAAAGTTTTGCACCAGATCGATCAGCAAGGCACGCGATGCGTTGAGCAGACTCGCACGGGCCTGCGCCGAGGCCAGCCAGTCACGTCGATTGCAGCGCTGGGAAAATCGCCATAACCACGCGAGCAGAGTCGGGTCAAACCGAGTGCGGATGAACAACGGTGAATCCGCACGCAGCATACCGCGCAGGGCTTGCAAAACCACGCCAGGCGCGGCTAGCGGCGGCGCGTGGCTGGGGGTAATGGTGCCGCAGTTGCCATGCGAACTGCCGGAACCAACGGCCGCTTGTTCGAGTACACGCACGCTACGTCCAGCCGCCGATAGGTAGTGCGCACACGCGAGGCCAATCACCCCGGCACCGATGACAATCACATCGGTCTTCTCTTCTGACCCGCTCGACTGGCTTGGCTCCCCGGCGCACTTGCTATTGAGCGTCATCTGGATCGTCAGCCGGTTCGCGACGTAGTGTGAATATTCTAGATGCGAAGCCCACACTCCGCGCCACGCAGCCCGGATTCGTTCGGGCACAGCAATCACTTTGGAGAGGTTAACCCGATGGCCAAGTTCAAGTCCGCTGCAAAAGGCAAGTCAAGCGAGAAAGCGTCGCCCAAGGCGAAGAATCCAGCGGAGCTGCTGCAAGCAAAAGCAGAGGTGTTGTCGAAGTCGATTATGGATTCTGCCCAGCAGATTTGGATGGCCGGCATGGGCGCATTCGGCCGTGCCCAAGGCGAAGGCACCAAGATGTTTGAGTCGCTGGTCGCAGAGGGTGTGAATCTGGAGAAGCGCACTCGCAATCTGGCGACTGGCAAAGTAGACGCCGTCCGTGACGCCGTTGAAAGCCGCGTTGGTCAGGTCAAAGAGCGCGCCGCCGACACTTGGGACAAGCTAGAGAAGGTGTTCGAAGACCGCGTGCAGCGCGCCTTGGTGCGTTTGGGCGTGCCGGGTCGCGACGACCTGAAAGCCTTGATTCAACGCGTTGACCAGTTGAACGCTGAATTGCGCAAGCTAGGCAGCAAGTCGGCCGCACCGACTGCCGCAAAACCAGCGGCGAAGCCAGCTGCCAAAGTCGCCGTCAAGGCCGCTGCTAAACCCGCTGCCAAGAAGGTCGCAAAGAGTGTCCCCGCAACCAAACCGGCAGCGCCGGCCAAGGTAGCCAAGGTAAGCAAGCCAGCCGCCAAGCCAGTTGCCGCGCCGATCAGTGATGCGACGGATTAATCCGGTTTTTTGATTAACCGGTGGCGAACTCGATTTCGCCACCACTTTTGACGCCCGCCAGCCCTCAAACGACGCCGCAGCTCCCTCCCCTTCGGCTTCGGGCTGGCGGGTTTCTTCTTGAAGAGGCCCTGTGCACCCTGTATCGCCGCCCGCGCCGGACAGCTAATAAATATAGACAGCTAACGCGAGCGCGCGAGCCATTCTGCCAACTGCGCTGGTCATGCCTGCTGCGATACAGGATGGCGAGCGTTACACTGGTGATTCGTCATTTTGATCAGGGTCACCCCGCGCTTGGACACTGATACCTCGCTGTTTTTGTTCGCCGGCTTTGCAGCTGTCGTCACCACCGCCATCGTTGCGGCCATCCTCTATCGCACGCTTGGTCTGGCGCGTGATCGTTACGAAGTCAGCAGCGGTTTAGCTCAGCTTGCGCAGATCAGTTGGCATGAGCTGCAGGTGTTGATCGGCTTGGGATTGCGCGGACGCGGCCTCGGTGCCATCAGCAGCGGCGATCACGACGATCCAAAAGGCGGAGCTTCCGATTTATTGCTGACCGATGGCGAAGCCTTGCAGTTGCTGCGGGTAAAACACGGCGGCGGCATCCAAGTCGACGATCACACCATTTTTGACTTGGCCACCCGTCGTGATGCACGGCGTGCCGCAGGTGCGGTATTGGCGACGACTGGCTCGGTAAGTCGCGCTGCTCAATTGGCGGCGAAAGACGCCGCCATCACCCTGATCGCCGGTCCGGACTTGTGGACGTTGGTCAACGAGCATCTGCCGCCGCGTCTGCGCGAGCGCATCGCCAGCCGCCGTCGCAATACGCTGCGCACGCGCTTGGGCGTTTTGATCGGAAGCAGCGCCCTTGCCGGCGCGGGCGCGTTGGCCTTGGTGTTTCATCTTGGGCGCGCCGAGCTCATTTTCGCACCGCCGCCGCATGAGGAAGCACAGGCAGTAGCTGCGGCCAGTCAAGTGCCCGTCGCTGTGACGCCTGCCACCACCATCTTGCAGCCTTCCCGAAGTGAGGGTGCGCAGCCCAAGGCCGTCGCTGAGGCGGTTGCGTCGCCAGCGCAAGCAGCTCCAGAATTACCGCCCCCCCCTGCACCAACGAGTGCTGCTCCGGTTGACGTTGCAGGCTCCGTAGCGGCCCTACCTGAGCCCTTGGACGAAGCCGCGTTGCAGGAGCGGCGACGCGATACCGCGCAATCTGTACGCTTCATTGCTGAAGTTTTCAGTGCCCGGTGGAGCACCGCATCTACGCTCGAAGTCGAGCTAAAACCCACGGCCGATTTGTTGGACGACAGCCTGTTTGACCGTGTTTGCGCAATTCTCCACGACACCGAAGAACTGCGCTTTACTCGGGTTCAGTTGCAGCTTAAGGACGCGGACCCAACCAAAGGGCTCGCCGCACGCTGGCGGCAGTGCCAGTAGTTGCCACAACCTATAACTCCTGAACCTGCTCTTTTGAGCGACTAGCGAGCCTTTACTGAGCTTTGCGTCCGCCGGCAGTTACCGGCAGACGCAGACTACTGATATTGACCTACCAGTGCACACCGCGCATAACCGACGCAAACGCGATCTGTTCGCTGGATGCAGTTGGCTCACCGCCGGACTTGTCGCCCTTGGCGGCCGCTGAATCCGGGAACAGCGTGTAGGCCGTGTTCTGCACCACTTCGTAGGCTTTCGGTACCAATGCGCTGAGCACCGCCGAGAAGATGCCCAAGCGTGTCGCAATCCGGCTTGGCCGCTCAATAATCGCCTCGACAATCATATCCGCGGCATCCTCTGGCGAGAGCGTTGGCACACTGTCGTAGAGCTTCGTCGGACCAATCATCTTGGTTCGTACCAGCGGCATGTTGATGGTGGTGAAGGCGATGTTCTGTGCTGAAAATTCTGCTTGCGCACAGCGACTGAACGAATCGAGCGCTGCCTTTGAGGCAACGTAAGCCGAAAACCGCGGCGAGCTTGCCAACACGCCGATCGACGAGATGTTGATGATGTGGCCGCGCTTGCGCTCGGTCATCTTCGGCAGAAAGCCCATGATCAAGCGCAGTGAGCCAAAGTAATTCAGCTGCATGGTACGTTCGAAATCGTGGAAACGATCGTAGGACAGCGAGATCGAACGCCTAATCGAGCGCCCTGCATTGTTGATGAGTACATCGACCGCGCCGTGATCACGCAAGATCGCTGCGATCAGATCATCGCAAGACTGCAAATCGGCCAAGTCCGCTTGGTAGGCGTGAACATCGGCGCCTGCTTTGGCCAAGGCATCGCGAGTGGCAAACAACTCGTCGGCGCCACGGGCGACGATGATCGTTTTGGCGCCTGCCGCAGCCACTTTCTCGGCCGCTGCGCGGCCGATGCCTGCCGAGCCACCGGTGATGACAACGACCTTGCCTTTAACCCGTCCACGCAGGGTGCGGTCGACGAACAGGGCCGGGTCGAGATGCCGCTCCCAGTAGTCCCACAGCCGCCATGCATAGCTGTCGAGATTAGGAATCTTGATCTTGCTGCCTTTCAGCGCACGCTCGGTCTCACGGCTGTCAAAACGGGTCGGATAGGTGACCAGCTTCAGCACTTCGGCAGGAATACCGAGATCCTTGAGCACGATGCCGGTAAAGCGTTTGATCGGCGGCAAATTACCCAGCGCCGCGCGAATGGGGAACGGAATGAACCCGAACATGCGTGCATCCAGACGCATGGTCATTTCCGGCGCGTGACCCGCACGCGCAAACATGTTGAGAACCTCGCCGATCCGTTTGGGCTCGGGATCCGTCAGATGGAAGCAACCGCCGTCGAGCCCGGCTTTGTGGGCGATGTGATCCATCGCATCAGCCACCCAATCCACCGGCACCAAGTTGATCCGCCCGCCTTCGATGCCGATGGTGGGCATCCATTTTGGCAGCGTCTCGCGCAGCTTCTTGATCAACGTGAAGAAGTAATACGGGCCGTCGATCTTGTCGATCTCACCGGTCTTCGAGTGGCCAATGACCGCGGCCGGACGATAGATGCGAAAGGGCACCGTACATTCGGCGCGAACCACACCTTCGGACTCGTGCTTGGTCCGAAAGTAGGGATTGTCCAGCCCCTCGGCCTCATCAAACATGTCCTCGCGAAAGGTGCCCGAGTACAGGCCGGCGGCCGCGATTGAACTGGTGTGATGGAAGCAACCGGCCTTCACCGCTTCAGCGAGCTGGACGGCGTGGCGCGTGCCTTCAACATTGGCGGTGTGCTGACTTTCTGCATCGGCAGCGATGTCGTAAATCGCCGCAAGATGAAAGAAGTGTTGGACCTTGCCGGTCAGCGCCTTGATCTGCGCAGCGGTCAAGCCAAGCTTGGGTTTCGCCAAGTCTCCCACTACCGGATGGATGCGGGACATGTCCCAGCCCATTTTTTCGGCAACTTCTTCGAGCCGCTTCTGCGAACTCTTGCGCACCAAGACGTGAATGGCGCCTTTGCGCTTAAGCAAGTTGGCAACCAAATGGCGGCCCACAAACCCGGTGGCTCCGGTGACGAAGTAACTCATGGCGCTTCCCCTGTCGACGAACGATCAGCCACCGGCCGTGGCCCCGATGACAAAGATAGCCCGCAGACCGTCCCGCGCCTAGCCTGCAATGTGGTTCATATGCAATTGGGCAATACAGCACCTCATGGATTCGCGTTGACCCTATGCAACCCGCGTGCTATCAAGCCCGGCATGGCAGCGGCTTGACTGACGCTGTGACTTTCACCTGCCGGAGCAACTCCAATGGCCGACCTTGCCGCCCAATTTGCGCAAGCTGCAGAAGACATCAAGAAGCTGACTGACCGTCCCGATAACGACACCCTGCTAAAGCTTTACGCGCTTTACAAGCAAGGCGCAGAGGGCGATGTGAATGGGCCGAAGCCCGGTTTTTTTGACTTCGTTGGCACTGCAAAATACGAGGCCTGGGCCAAGCTCAAGGGCAGCACTCAAGACGATGCGATGAAGAAGTACGTCGCCTTGGTCAAGAAGTTGTCCGGCTAGTTGACGCTCATGGCCCGCCGCACGCGCGAGCGAATTCTCGAAACCAGTCTGGCGCTGTTCAACGAACGCGGCGAGCCCAACGTTACGACCAATCACATTGCCGATGAGCTGGATATAAGCCCTGGCAATTTGTATTACCACTTCCGCAACAAGGACGACATCATCGAGCAGCTGTTCGCGTTGTTCGAGGAGAAGCTGGACCGCGCGCTGATCGTCCCGGAAGACCGCCTACCAGGGCTGGAAGACATCTGGTTGCAGATGCACTTGGTCTACGAATGCATCTGGGAATATCGCTTCTTGTATCGCGACTTGGTCGACATCTTGAGCCGCAACCGCAAGCTGCGGCTGCACTTCGGACGCATCCTCAAGCGCGGCAGCGAGAACGCGACCGAAGTGTTGCGCGGGCTCGTGCAAGCCGAAGTGATGCGTGCCAGCGCCGATGAAATTCGCGCCACGGCCAACAACATCTTGTTGATTTCAACTTTCTGGTTGAACTATTCAGCCGTGCGCGGTGAGAAAGACGAGCAAGAGGCGATCCGACAGGGAATCCATCAGGTGATGATGCTGATTGCTCCCTTCTTGCGCGATGCAGAACGACTGCACCTCAACACCTTGGCGCAAGCCTACATCCGCTAGTCGTCGCTTGCTGCCTTCAACCAGTCTACCAAGATCGGTCTTTCCCGCGACTGTGAGCCCAGCGAGCGAACAGCGAAGCTGGCCCGAAGGGCGAGCGCGCAGCGCGAGTAAGGCAGGAATCCAGTGCGCCGTCCGCCGTGTGGACATAGCCGATCCACTGAGTCCCCGACGTCGCAGGGATGACGAGCGTCATTAAGCAAGAAGGCCTCGGCGATTGCCCGCCGAGGCCTTGCTCATCAATGCTGCTCAGCAACGCGTATTACGCGGCTTTGCGCTTCGCCGGTGCACGCTTGGCAGTTGCTTTCACGGCTGGCTTACGGACAACACGACGCTTTGCGACCGGCTTCTTCACCCCAAAGCGGGCCAGCACTGGCTGCAAGCGAGTTTCGACTTCGGACTTGACGGTGGCGAATGTGGCTTCAGCGCGGGCGCGCAGCGGCTTGACGAACTTCTGCGCACGCGCACGCGCTTGACCGATCACGCCGGTGACCTGGCCACCGAAGTTGGCGACGGTCTCGTTGACACGGTCCTGCAAAGTGCGGCCTTCGGCCAGCACGGACGAATACAGCTTGACGCCTTGCTTGCGGCCGAGCGACACCGCACCGATCGCCGCCAGCCAGAGTTGACGGACTTCGAACGCGTTTTGCTTGGCGCGGGTAACACTGCGCGATTTGACTTGCTTAGCGGCTGACTTGGCCATTTGAAACCTCTCGGGTTGGTTGCGAAAAAGTGGGAGCGGTTGCCCCACGGTGCGTGCTTCGCCCTTGGGGTGTGTGTCGTATCCTAGTCACGCTGTGTAGAGCGATCACACTAGCGTTCAAGCGCGCGTGCGCCAGCATTTATGAGGGGTTGACGATGGCCAAGGGCAAGAGCTGGGCGAAGTTTCCGCATGATGCGAAAGGCTTCGATTATTCCGCCGACAAGTTGGAGAAAAACTGGGCGAAATTGCACGCAGGTGACTGCGAGCCGTTTCCCGATGAAGCGCGTATTAGCGCCGTATTGAAGGCACATCCAAAGCTTGCCAAGGCCAGCGAAGAAGCAACCATTGCCAGCGCCCTGCAACAAGCATGGCGTGACTACCATCGCGGTGATTTCCAAGCCGCGTTTGTGGCTGGGGAAGCGCTTGGTCCACTGGGAGTTTCAGTGGCAGTCAAGGCCGCTGGCATCCATGCGGTGTATTTGCTCGATGACGAGGCCGACCAGTTACAGCGCTTCGAGGCACTCAACGCGATGGCCGAGGCCGCATGCAAGGCCATGCCGAATGAAATCAATGCGCACTATCGCCGCGCCTTCGCGCTTGGCCGCTACAGCCAAGGCATCTCGATCGCCAAGGCGCTGTCACAGGGCTACGCCGGCAAGGTGCGCGACAGTTTGGACAAGACTCTCAAGTTGGCGCCCAAGCATGCCGAGGCACACACGGCGCTGGGTCTGTACCACTGCGAGGTGGTCAGCAAGGTGGGCGGAATGCTGGCTGGGCTCACTTACGGTGCCAAGGCGTCGACTGGCGAGGACTTGCTCAAGGCGGCGATCAAGCTAACGCCAGACTCAGCTATCGCCCATATCGAATATGGCAATGGCTTGATGCTGCTGCACGGCAGCAAGCGCGAAGACGATGCCGCCGCCGCATACGAAAAAGCCGCCAAGTTAAAGCCCAAAGACGCGATGGAGAAGCTCGACGTCGAGTTCGCGAAAGCGCAGTTGGAAGACTAGTGCGACTGGGCTGCGTGCTGGTCAAGCCGCTGGACAGTTCCGATGATTCTGTCCAGCTGGCGGGCCGACGTGCTGCCTCACGTCCAATCCTCATGCAACCGTCATTCCGGTGGGACTGTGAGCGCAGCGAGCGAACAGCGAAGCTGGCCCGATGGGCTAGCGCGCAGCGCGAGTAACGCCGAAATTCATTGACTTGCGACCGAGGCGATGCTTCCAAAAGCACTGCATCCCCGCTTTCGGGGGATGACGATGCCTACTGTTATTGGGTTGTCGCCCCCAGCCTCGCAGCCGCACGTCGGCGGCGCTGCGAGCGCTTGCCATGCGCCAGTACCGCGCGGATCAAATGACGCGGCTGGATCGGCTTACTCAGGTAATCATCAGCACCGGCAGTGAGCGCATCGAAGCGGGTATCGGGTTCGTCGTCGCCCGACAAAAACAGCACCGAAACAAATTCCGAACCGGGCAATGTCAGCAGTTGTTCAGTCAACTCCAAGCCGTCAGTCTCGGGCATGTGCAAATCAACCAACACGACATCCGGTAGCTCTTGACGCAAGGCGCGCATCGCGCTTTTCGCGTCGTTGCAGCAAATCGCACTGACACCCACACGGCGCAGGATGCTGGAGCAAAACAGCGTCTGCGAGGGATCGTCGTCGATCACCACCACACTCAAGGCCTCTTCGCTGCGCGCCGCCAGAATGTG
>JANNWF010000319.1:0-1523 GCA_031408455.1 Pseudoxanthomonas sp.
CCACAGCGACATAAGCACGACGATGATCTATACCCACGTGTCGACGCGTGGGCCGGGCGGTGTCGCGAGTCCTGCTGATGATTTGCTGATGGTGCGCCCTGAAGCAATCTGACGGTGCCGACCGCCACCTGCGATCAAACCCGCCCAGTGCGCCGATATGTCGCCGGCGGCACGCCCATACGTTGAGCGAACACGCGGGTGAAATGATAGCGGTTGGCGAAGCCGGTGTCGGCAGCGATCTGGGTGATGTCGTCGTCGGAGCCAATCAAACGTTCGGCGGCGACCGCCACACGGCGTTCCTGAATGAAGCGTGTCGGCGTCTGGCCGAGCAGTTGGCGGAAGACGCGGCTGAAATGATCGACACTCAGATTACAGAGCTTCGCCAACTGCGGGATCGGCAGCTTATCGTGCAAGCTGCCTTCGATGTGGCGCAGCGCGGCGGCGACGGGATCACGGCCGGCAACTTGCTGGTCGAATCGTTCGAGCACACCAGCGGGCAGCAGTTCGAGCGCACCGGCGAGGCAATCCAGCACCAGAGTTTGGATGCGCGTACGCCACAGCAGTGATTGCTCCTGGCGTTGATGCAGACGCATGGCGGCAGCTTCACGTGCAGGGTCATGTGGCAGGATGATCGGGCGTGTGAAGTGTTCACGCTCCCAGTCACCGCTCAGGCCCTGGGGATCAAAATGGATGTAGAAATGGCGCACCGGTCGGATGGTGCGACTGGTGAAACGGCCCCACGCCGGAATCAATGCCAAGCGTTGGGCGGGCAGCTGGTACTCGCCATCCGGCGTCAGCACCGAGGCACCGTCGTCGAGGTTTTGGTACAAGCGCCAATACGGATTACACAGCGAATGATTCCACGAATCCGGCATCACGGTGGTGAAGCCGTTGTAGAGTAGGCGACAATGAACATCGCGTGGAACCAGGGCAGTCCCACTGGTTGGTAAAAGAGCAGGAGTTGGTGCGGCGGACATCAGCATGACCATTCCCCCCACGCGTAGTCAGGTTCATCCACGGAGGCGACGGCGCGTGTGCCGCCGCCTCCTGGTTTGAGCTTATTCAGCGATGAATTCAGCAGTAGCCGTTGAACAGGTTTTCCAGGTATTCCTGGCGCGCGGAGGCGTTCTGGTCGGCTTCGCCCTTGTTGAGGATGTACTTCTGCAGCGATTCGAAGCTCGCCTTGCCGCTTTCGATATTCTTGCCGATGCCCTTGTCGTAGCTGCTGTAGCGCTTGGCGACGAACTTATCGAGCTTGCCGCTCTTGATGATCTTCTCGGCAATGCGCAGGCCACGCGCCCAGGTGTCGATGCCGCAGATGTGGGCAAAGAACATGTCTTCGACATCGTAGCTGTCGCGACGGACCTTGGCGTCGTAGTTCAGACCGCCAGTGCCCATGCCATTTTTGTTCTGCAGGATAAGGGTCCAGGCCTGGGCGCATTCACGGTAGTCATTGGGGAACTGATCGGTGTCCCAACCGTTCATCACGTCGCCGCGGTTCGAGTCGATCGAGCCGAGCGCGC
>JANNWF010000320.1:0-17840 GCA_031408455.1 Pseudoxanthomonas sp.
GACGTAGACCTTGAGCGTTTGCGTGAGGAAGAACAAGGCATAGAACTGACCCGCATACCAGACCACCGCTTGCCCGGCGGTCGCGCCAAACAAGGCCAGCAGCACGATCTTGCCGTTGCTGCTGAAGAAGCTCTCAGTGAGCGGGGCTTTGGAATTCTTGCCCTCGGCTTTCATTTGCTGGAACAAGGGCGACTCGTTCAACTGCAAACGAATCCACACCGACACGCCGAGCAAGACGAACGAGAACAGAAACGGAATCCGCCAACCCCACGCCTCGAACGCCGCCGCACCCAGCCACGTGCGACAACCAAGGATCACCAGCAAAGACAACAGCAAACCCAGCGTCGCTGTGGTCTGAATAAAGCTGGTGTAAAGCCCCCGCTTGCCCATCGGCGCGTGCTCGGCGACGTAGGTCGCCGCGCCGCCATACTCGCCGCCCAGTGCCAAGCCTTGCAGCAATCTGAGGGTGATCAGAATGATGGGAGCCGCGATGCCGATGCTGGCGTAACTGGGCAACACGCCGACCAAAAAGGTCGACACACCCATGATGACGATGGTGATCAGAAAGGTGTATTTGCGCCCGACCAGATCCCCCAGACGCCCGAACAGCAAGGCCCCGAACGGCCGCACCGCAAAGCCCGCCGCGAACGCCAGCAACGCAAAGATGAAACCGCTGGTCGGGTTCAGGGCCGAGAAAAACTGCTTGGCGATGATCACCGCAAGCGAGCCATAGAGATAGAAGTCGTACCACTCGAATACCGTGCCCAAGCTCGACGCGAGGATGACCTTGGCGTGGCCTTGGGTGAGGGGTGGCGCGCTTGCTTCGTCGCTGGATTGGGTCTGATTGCTCATGCGTTGAATGCGTCTGTGGGCAGCGATGGCGCGGACATTCTCACCGCCGGCCGACGGGCACTAGGGCAAGTCGCGTGAAGGTCCGTCAAGTAGCCTGTGTATCATCCCCGCCCTCTCGATGCCCACGTCGCCGGCAAGGATTCAGCGTTTCTCATGAGATTAATCGTGTTCCGCGACAAGCACAGCCAGCGGAAGCCTGCACGACTTGCCAGCGCCACCGCCTTTCAATGCTCGGACCAGCGTTCGCCGAGCCTGCGGGCAGCGTGCGCTCTCTTGCTGATGTTTTGCGCCGCCCTGTTGGCTTCAGTCAGCACCGCCGCGGAGTCTGGCCAAGCGGCGAAGCACTCGAAATGGATGCTCAGCGAAAACGCGGCAGCCTTCGAGCCAAGCCAATTTGATGGTGAGCAGTTTGGCATTCGGCACAACGAGCCGCCGCACCCGATCGACTTGCGCGACTCCCTGCGCTCGGCGGGCATGCAGGTTCCTGATGATCATGCATCACCCGCAACGGGCGCTGACCTCGCCAAGGGTTTTTCCCCCGGCGACGCGCGCTGGTCTGACCAATATGCCCTCGGCATCGGCTGCAATGGACCGATCTACGCGATAACGCGCGGTGCAGATGGGGCTTACTTCGTGGGTGGCCGGTTTACTACTTGCGGTGATGTCATCGCGAGCAATGTCGCGCGGTTTGATCCCATAACCCGGCGCTGGTCGGCGTTGATTTCTCCGGTCACCAACGGTGTCAATGGAGAGGTTCGGTCGCTGCTGTTGTGGTCGGGTAGCCTGTACGTGGCGGGAAGTATTTATTTTGGTCAGTCACAAACCGGCGGGTCGATTGGCAGACATGTGGTGCGCTGGGACGGCAGCCAGTGGCACGGGATGGGAATACAGGATGTTTATGGCGATGCCAGATCTTTGGCCGTCGTCGGCGGCCAGCTGTACGCCGGCGGCTACTTTGAGCTTCCTTCCAACATGGGCAGCAACATCGACGGCGTCCTACGCTGGACTGGCTCAACTTGGGTGCGTTTGGGAGTTGGGGAGGCCGGCACCCTTTCCAACACCGTCTATGCCATCACCGAGTTCAATGGGCAGTTGGTGGCCGCCGGACTGTTTGGTTATGGGGGCGACGGCCCCACAGCAATCAATCTGTTTCGTATTGCGCGCTGGACGGGTTCGCAATGGATGGCTCTGGGAAGCAATGGCGGCTATGGCCTTTCGAGCTGGGTAACGTCGTTGGCGGTATGGAACGGGTCGCTGTACGTCGGCGGCAACTTCACCAGCGCCAACGCGGGTGGAGGCCAAATCCAGGTTCCGGCATCCCGAATCGCACGCTGGGACGGATCAAACTGGTTTGCGCTGGGCTCCGGCGTCGATGGACGCGTGGAAAGCATGCTGGCGATGGGCGACAAGCTGTATGTCGGCGGCAGATTTGCGGCCGCGGGCGGAGACGCAGCCGCAGGCTTTGCGAGCTGGAATGGCAGCACTTGGCAGGCCCTCGCTAATGGGCTTGCTGGCAGCACTCAGTACGAAAACATCCCGTCGGTCTTTGCAATCGCGAGTGGCGAAGTGGGCTTGTTGGTTGGCGGCGACTTCGGTCGGTTTGCCACAGCGTCGCCGGCGGCTGCACCCTCGGTCGTCGTCAACAACATCGCCGAGCTGGCATCGCAATTGGTATTGCCGTTGGGAACGCCTTCAGGAGATGGGGTCAACGGCTGGGTGACTTCGCTAGCCCGATTCCGTGGCGACCTTTACATCGCGGGACAGTTCAGCGCGGTGGGCGGCGTCGCCGTTAACAACATCGCCCGCTTCGACGGTGAGCAATGGCAGCCCGTCGGCAGCGGCGCGGGCAATGGGGTCGACAACTTGATTTACACGTTGACCGCTTCGGATGACAACTTGTTTGTGGGCGGCAAGTTCAGAACCGCAAACCTTGGCGGGGCAAGCATTGCCGCCAACTTGGTTGCGCGATGGGACGGCAATAGTTGGCATGGGTTGGGATTGAACGTTCCCAGCGGCGTGGACTATTGGGTCGAAGACGTGCTGTGGTCGTCACCTCACTTGTACGCGGCAGGCGCGTTTGCTGTTGCCGACGCCGTCAATCCGTCTATGACGGCGAAAAATATCGCGCGATGGAACGGCTCGCAGTGGCTTGCGCTTGGCAGCGGGGAGATCGTGGGAGTGACTGGGATTGCCCACTCCCTGGCGAAAATTGGCGACAACCTTTATGTGGGAGGACGTTTCTTGTCCGTGATCGAAGGCGAATTTTCCAGTCAAGGCACCACGGTCAATAGCTTGGCCCGCTGGAACGGGTCCAGCTGGAGCGCCGTCGGTACTGACGGAGGCGCGGGCGTGGGAGACGGCCCGATTTTGCAACCTACGGTTTATTCACTCTCGGTAGTCGGCACCGACCTTTACGTCGGCGGACGATTTTTTACCGTAAACGCTGGGGGCGCAAATCCGATTTCGGCGCAGGCTCTAGCGCGTTGGGATGGCGGCGCGTGGCACGCAGTGGGCAGCGGAAGCAATGCGGGCCCCAACTACGATGTATTTGACATCCGCGGACACGAGGGAATGCTATTCATCGCTGGGTACTTTGATCGAATCACCAATGGCAACGTCAGTCAACCCATCGGCAAACTTGCAAAGTGGGATGGCCAAAGTTGGTCGAGCATCGGTAGTGGAATCGGTGTTGGGAACAATGCTTACGCGTATGCGCTGCTACCAGACGAATTCGGAGGCATGTATGTTGGCGGAGGCTTTGGCACTGCCGGCGGCAAGCCTTCTTCGAACCTGGCCCGCTTCGATCTCACTGATTACTCGATCTTTTCG
The DNA here is from genome assembly GCA_031408455.1 of Pseudoxanthomonas sp. Lineage (GTDB taxonomy): Bacteria > Pseudomonadota > Gammaproteobacteria > Xanthomonadales > Xanthomonadaceae > JANNWF01. Next base: position 3,682 of record JANNWF010000320.1, read on the forward strand.
TCGGGATTCGAACTGCCTTAGTCGCTGCATGCAGCCCATCGCACCAAGGAAAACCCAGGGACGCTCTGTGCGCCGGTCTGTCGCCACGCCCTAGAATGACTGCTTTCTCGCCATCAAATCGCAAACCATGAGCGAAGCCTTCGACGGCATCGAAACGCAAACTGGACCGACTCCAACGGCGTCCGTCATCTGGCTGCACGGATTGGGCGCGGATGGCGGTGATTTCGCGCCTATCGTGCCGCAGCTGGTGAGGCCGAATTGGCCGGCGGTGCGCTTCGTGTTTCCGCATGCGCCGGTGCGACCGGTGACCATCAATGGCGGCATGCGCATGCGCGCGTGGTACGACATTCTGGGCATGGAAATCGCGCAGCGCCAAGACGAGCGCGGCGTGCGCGAGTCGGTGGCGTTTGTCGACAAATTGATTGAGCGCGAGGCGACGCGCGGGATTCCTGCCCACCGCGTATTTCTGGTCGGCTTCTCGCAAGGTGGCGCGATTGCGCTGGCGGCGGGCGTGCGTCATCGTGATCGCCTCGCTGGGGTTGTCGCCTTGAGCACCTACCTGCCACTGGGCGAGCGCACCGCAGAGGAAGCCAGCAAGGCCAACGCAGGCCTGCCGATCTTCATGGGTCATGGCAGCCTGGACCCGGTGGTGGGGCATGCGCTGGGGCTGATGAGCGCCGAGCGCTTGCGCAAGTTGGGCTATCCCGTCGACTGGTATAGCTACCCGATGCAACACTCGGTCAACATGGAAGAGATCAACGAGTTGTCGCGTTGGATGGGTGCTCGCTTGCTGGCCGACTCGAAGCCAGCTCGCGCCATCCAATAGTGAGCGCGCCCGCGACCAAGCCGTCGCCCGATTGGCTGCCGGATTTTTGCCGGCCGCCGATCCTGTTCTCCACCTTGGTCGCAGCGCAGGTGGCGGTGTTAGTGATAGGACTGGCACCCGGCGGCGGCGCGCAGTGGCGAGTGAATCAATGGATCGCCGCCAGCGCGTTGGCGCTGTGGTTGGCGCTGACCTGCGCGGTTGCACTTTGCAAGTTGCGTCCCAGCCTGCTGCGTTTGCCGCGGCCACTCGGTGCGAGCTTGGCTTGGCTGCTGCCAGTCGCGGTCGCGTTTTTCGGCAGCTTGCTGTTGCATGAGCTGAACAGCGCATTGGAGCTGGGGTTCTCCGCGCACTCGGACAGCCGCTTGCACTTTGCGGGAGCCATTGCGGCGATTGCTGGTTTGCTCAGCGCGGTCTTATTGCGCTACTTCCACTTTCAACAACAGTTGCACAGCCAAGTCGCGGCCAACGCGCGCGCGGAAGTTGAAGCATTGCAAGCGCGCATCCGGCCGCACTTCCTGTTCAACAGCATGAACACGATTGCGAGCTTGGTGCGGCGCGACCCCGATACCGCCGAGCGCGCGATTGAAGATCTGTCCGACCTGTTTCGTGCGGCGCTGGGCACCGGCGAGCAAGTCGCCAGCCTCGCTGAAGAATTGCATCTCTGCGAACGCTATCTGGCTATTGAAGCCTTGCGATTAGGCGAGCGCTTGCGGGTGGATTGGAAGGTCGATGAAGACACCCCGCGTGACCTGCCCTTGCCGCGCTTGCTGCTGCAGCCCTTGGTGGAAAATGCGGTGATCCACGGCATCGCCCGACTCGCCGAAGGCGGCACCATCGCAGTTGGCATCCGTCGCGAGGCAGATATGCTTCGCATCGCGATTGGCAATCCCTATCCGCCTGCGCTAGGGGATGAGTTGGCGGGCAATCAGCATGCCCAATCCAGCGTCGCCATGCGTCTCGCTTACGCCTTCGGTCCACGTGCGCGGATGCACGTCGCCGCGCGTGAGGGCTACTATTCGTGTGAGTTGTGGTTACCGCTTCCTTTTTGATCGGAGCCTTCGGCCAGTCCATGCGCATCGTGATCGCCGACGACGAACCCCTCGCCCGCCAGCGTTTGCGCGACATGCTCGCGACGCTGACCGACGTGCAAGTGGTCGGAGAAGCCAGCACCGGCCGGGAAGCCTGCGAGTTGGCCAACCAACTCAATCCGGATGCCTTGCTGTTGGATATCGCCATGCCGGTGATGGATGGCATCGAGGCGGCGCAGCACATGGCGCATATGGAATCGCCACCAGCGGTGATTTTCTGCACGGCATTTGATGAGCACGCGCTGGCGGCATTTGAAGCCGGCGCCGTGGATTACTTGCTGAAGCCCATTCGCGCGAGTCGCCTTGAAGAGGCCTTGTCACGAGCACGACGATTTACCGGTGAGGACCTGCGCGCCCTGCAAGCTCGACTGCCACGCAACCGCCAACGCAGCCATCTGTGCGCACGCCTGCGCGGTCATCTGCGCTTGATCCCGATTAGCGATGTGCGCTATCTGCAAGCAGAAGAGAAGTACGTGGTGGTGCATCACGCCAACGGCGAGGATTTGATCGAAGAGCCGCTGAAAACGCTTGAAATCGAGTTCGGTGAGCAATTCCTGCGCATCCATCGCAATTGCTTGGTCGCCCGCGAGGAACTGCTCGAACTGCGGCGCGGCTTGGATGGCCAAACCCGCGCCAAACTGCGCCACGTAACCGACCTTCTGGAAGTCAGCCGCCGCTGCCTGCCCACCCTGCGCCAACGCGTGCGCGAGCTTTAAGAAGCAAGTGATGATGAAACCCAACCGCCTGCGCATCGCGACGCGGGAAAGCGCCCTCGCGCTGTGGCAAAGCGAACACGTCGCCACCCTGTTGCGCCGTGCCCATCCTGGCCTTGAGGTCAGCTTGGTGCCGATGACCACGCGCGGCGACCAAGTGTTGGATCGCTCGCTGGCGGCAGTAGGAGGCAAAGGACTGTTCCTCAAGGAACTCGAAGTCGCGATGCAAGAAGGCCGCGCGGACTGCGCGGTGCACTCGCTGAAAGACGTACCCATGAACTTGGATGGGCCGTTTGTGCTGGCGGCCATTTTGGAGCGCGGCAATCCGTTTGATGCCTTCGTCAGCAATCAGTTCGGATGTCTTGCCGACTTACCAGAGAACGCGCGTGTCGGCACCTCATCCTTGCGTCGCCAAGCCTTGCTGCGCGCCCATCGTCCGGACCTTGAACTCATCGACCTGCGCGGCAACGTCAACACCCGCCTCGCCAAACTTGACGCCGGCACCTACGACGCCATCGTGCTCGCCTGCGCGGGCTTGGAACGCCTTGGTATGGGCACAAGAATCGCCAATACGATGCAAGCGCCTGACTGGCTACCCGCCGTCGCCCAAGGTGCGATCGCGATTGAATGTCTAGACAACGCACCCGCTGTGCACACCCTACTGACCGTGCTCGATCACCCCGTCACCCGTCGCCGCGTCGAAGCCGAGCGCGCCATGAATCGGCGCTTGCACGGCAGTTGTCAGGTGCCGATTGCGGCTTACTGCGAACAGTATGGGGATCAGTTGCATTTGAGTGGGTTGGTGGGCGATGCCAGCAATGGCCGCACGGTTCGGGCGCAGGCGACAGGTTCAGCATCGGAGCCAGATTCGCTAGGACTTCAGGTGGCGGAACGGTTGCTTGAGCTGGGGGCGGGAGAAATGCTCAACGAATTGGCTTTCGCAAAAACATCAGGAATCTGAATCCGCTAGCCGCTTGCAAGGCAGCAAGTGCCACTTTAGTATCACGCCATGCGCACCGAACTTGTCACCACGCTCAAACGTCAAGCTAGCGAACTGCTCGCTGATATCGAGCGCAGCAAGCAACCCATTCTGATTACCCAGTACGGCCTGCCAAGCGCGTATTTGGTGGACGTTGAGACCTATCAACTGCAACAGCAGCGCATGTCCATCCTTGAAGGCATTGCGCGCGGCGAAATGGCCGTGGCCGAGGGTAGGGTGGTCAGCCATGCGGATGCAAAGACTCGCCTTTCGCGATGGTTGAAATAGTCTGGACTGAGCCCGCGCTAGCGGATCTTGATGCCATCGCTGACTACATTGCGCTTGAGAACCCGGCCGCCGCAGCCAAGTTGGTTGATCGCGTCTTTACTCGCGTCGGTCAATTGACCGACCACCCTGAAAGCGGCAGCAAGCCGCTTGAGCTGGGTCGCGAAGCACGCTATCGGCAGATCATCGAGCCTCCGTGCCGCGTGTTTTATCGCTTTGATAACGAAAGTGTTTTCATACTGTACGTGATGCGCTCAGAGCGTTTGTTGCGGCCCAGTCGACTGCTGCGACGAGCCAAAGGATCGACGCCGTAATCCGGCACAGCACTGCTTGCTTCCACCACCCGATCCAATACGGAGTGCTCCATGCAAATTCGCCTCGCCCTCATCGCCAGCCTACTTCTCGCGCCCATTCTCGCCACCGCCCAAGACCGCGACTTCTCCAAAGTCGAAGTCAGCAGCGCACCACTGCGCGAGGGCACCTATCTGCTGACCAGTGCCGGCGGCAATATCGTCGCCAGCGTGGGCGCGGATGGAGCGTTCTTGATCGACGATCAATACGCACCCTTGGCCGACAAACTGCGGGCGGAGTTGGCGAAGCTCGGCAAAGGTCCGGTGCGCTTCATCATGAACACGCATTGGCATGGCGATCACACCGGCGGCAACGAGAGTTTTGGCGGCTCGGGATCGGTGATCCTCGCGCATGAAAATGTGCGTCAGCGGATGAGCGCTGAGCAGGTAATCAAGGCCCTAGGCATGACGGTGCCTGCCTCGCCTGCCGCCGCCTTGCCGGTGGTCACGTTTGCCGACGGCGTCAGCTTGCATTTCAACGGCGACACCGCCACCGCCGTGCATGTGGCGCACGCGCACACCGACGGCGACGCGCTGGTGAAGTTCGTTAAGGCCAATGTGCTGCACATGGGCGACACCTTCTTCAATGGGCTGTATCCATTTATTGACGTCAGCTCCGGCGGCGACATCGACGGCATGATCGCAGCGGTGGACAAGGGCATCTCCTTGTGCGACGACAAGACCATCGTCATCCCAGGTCACGGCCCAAGCACCGACCGCGCGGGATTGACCGCGTATCGCGAGTTGCTGGTGGCCTCGCGCGTGTCGGTCGCCACGTTGAAGTCTGCCGGCAAGACCCTGGAAGAGACCATCGCCGCGAAACCTACTGCGGCGACCGATGAAGCCTTGGGCAAGGCCTTCATCACGCCGGCGCAGTTCGTGAGTTTCATTTACGAGACGTTGTAAGGCCAGCCTTGCAATTGTGGGAACGCGCGAAGCGAAGGCGTAGCTGCGACGCAGCAGAACGGCGGAAGTTCAACTTCAAAGTAGCCCGGATGCAGCGCAGCGGAATCCGGGGAAGCTCGGCGAGTCGCCCCGGATTCCGCTGCGCTGCATCCGGGCTACGGCGAGCTACCTCGCTGAAGCCTTCGCCATTGCCGGTGTAAGCGACAATACGCGCATGACCGATATCGTATTGACCACTTTGAATGCCCGCTACGCGCACGCCTCGCTGGGCTTGCGCTACCTGCGCGCGAATCTGGGCGAGCTGCATCAGCGCTCGTCCATCGCGGAGTTCGTGATCGGTCAAAAGACCGAAGAAATCGTCGAGAAGCTGCTCGCACAACAGCCACGCATCGTCGGCATCGGCGTCTATATTTGGAACGTCGAAGAATCAACACGGTTGGTGGCACAACTGAAGACCCTGCGGCCCGATCTGATCATCGTGCTCGGCGGGCCGGAGGTCAGCTTTGAGATCGACGAGCAACGAATTTGCGCGCTGGCCGATTACGTCATTACCGGCTGGGGCGATGTAAGTTTTGCGACGCTGGCTGCCGCCATTCTCACCAACGAGGCGCCGACCGCAAAGGTCATCAAGGGTGTACAGGCACCGCTGCCGGCGCTGGTGATGCCCTACGCCGAATACACGGACGAGGATGTGCGCCAACGCCATCTGTATGTCGAGGCCTCGCGCGGCTGCCCGTTCAAGTGCGAGTTTTGCCTGTCGGCGCTGGACAAGACCGCGTGGCCGTTTCCGCTCGATACCTTCATGGTCGAGTTGGAGACGCTGTATGCGCGCGGCGCGCGTCAGTTCAAGTTTGTGGATCGCACTTTCAACTTAAAGATCGATGCGTCCTTGGCAATCCTCGATTTTTTCTTGGGGAAGTTGGAGGCCAATCCCGACGATCCGCCCTTCATCCATTTCGAGTTGGTGCCGGATCATTTGCCGGAGCGCTTGAAGGCCGCGATCGTGCGCTTTCCGGCGGGCACCCTGCAGTTCGAGATCGGCATCCAGACCTTTGATCCCGAAGTGCAGGCGCGGGTTTCGCGGCGGCAGAAGAACGACGTGGCGCGTGACAATCTGCTGTGGCTGCGCGAGCACTCGCAGGCGCATTTGCATGTCGACTTGATCGCCGGTTTACCCGGCGAAAGCGTCGCCCAATTCGCCGCGGGCTTTGATCAACTGGTCGCGCTGGCGCCGCATGAAATCCAGTTCGGAATCCTGAAGCGCCTGCGCGGCGCACCGATCGCGCGCCACACCGCAGCCCATGCGCTGCGCTTCAACCCCGATCCGCCGTACAACATTCTTGCCACCGACGTGATCGATTTCGCCACCATGCAGCGGTTGTCGCGCTTCTCGCGCTACTGGGACATCCTCGCCAATTCGGGACGTTACACACGCACTCTGCCGCGCTTGCTTGGCGACGCGCCATTTGCGCGTTTTCTGGCGTTTTCCGATTGGCTGTATGCGCAGACCGGACAGACGCACGCGCTGGCCCGCGAGCGGCTGGTGCATCTGCTGCATGACTATTTGTGTTCGCAGGCTGATGTAGATGCCGCTGCAGCAGCCGCCGATCTGGCCACCGATTACCACGCCGGCGGCGGGCGCTCGCGCCTGCGTTTTGAAGCCGCCGATGTGCTGCTGCCGTTGCCGCGCAGCAAGCGCGAAGACGGGGCGACGCCGAAGCGACAGGCGCAGCATCTGGCGGGCCGCGCTTAGCTCTGCGTGCCGCTGCACAGGAGGGCGCTGCTCCTGCGGCGCCGCTGCTGTATTGGAGGGCGCTGCTCCTGCGGCGCCGCTCTTCGTCCAATCAAGGGCAGCCGCGCGGGAGCGCGGCCCCCCTTTGGAGCAGTGCAGCCTGTGGGCGCTGCTATGGGCACCCATTGCCATCAAAGCCATCGTGAAACACCCGACCTGGCGGCGCGTCGTGAATGCGCGCTTCCAACAATCCGGTGGGCGTGATCGAGGTGCCGAGCGGGTCAAACAGGCGTAGTCGAAATGTCTCCGCCACCGGCTCGGGAACCGCGTCGCTCAAGATCGGCACATTGATAAAACGTGGCGTCTGATCGCTGCCCACCCAATTCAATACGCCTGCCGCTGGTGCGGTGTAATCGAGCCCGGCAGTCGCGGTGCCGGCGACGTGCTCAAAAGCGACCGAGACGTTGCTGCCGCCTTGGCGATTGACTCGAATCGATGCCGTGCCTTGCGCTTCGAGAACGTATTCAACGCAGCGCGCAAACGTGACTTGCTCGGGCGGCGGTGGCCCTAAGGTATGCGCGGTCGTGGCGCTCGGACTGGTGCCAGCTTCGGTGGCAAAGGCGTGTTGAAAGGTGTTATAGCTGGCCGTCAAGGTGATCGATCTGGGTGCGCCGCCGGTGGCGAGCAAACAGGTGCCACTCGCGGTGAGCGCAGCGGCGGCCGGAGCAAGCGTGGCCGTGCACACTCCGCCGGTGCCATCGCTGATCTGCAGCACGCCATGCGGCACAAACGGGCCGCTGAGCGCGGCGACTTCCACGGTGACGGCGTACGACGTCCCCGATGGCGATGGATCGGGGCCGTCATCGATGATGTTCAAGACCACCGGATGAAACGAGAATTCGCTGGTGTTGCCAGCGGCATCGGTCGCGGTCCCCACGATCACATCAGTGCTGGCCAGAACTACACCACCAGGTATCGGCAGACTGATCGCCTTCACTATTTGCGCGTCTGTCATCTCGTAACTGTCGGCGCCGATGAATTCGCTGCCTTCATCGCCATCCGCCTTGAAGAACTCGACACGCAGCGGATACGCGCTGTTCGCCGCGGTCGAATTGACTTGGTAGCTGAGATTGATATTGGCGCCGGCGAGCGCAAAGCTGCTGACTTCGGGGAAGTTCTGCAAGGTCAGCGAGTTGGGGCCGCTGTCTCCGTCGCCGCTGTCGTTGACGCGTCGATTGACGGCAAGCATTGAGATGCCGAGCTGACCATTGCGTCCCATCTGATTGCCTAACACGGCGGCGCGCGGTCTTCCCACGCTGATCCCGGGGCCGCCATTGAAGCGAATGCGGTTGGCTTGCGCGGGCAGCAGGCCGCCGATCGTCAGTGCAACCAGCGGATCGTCGGGAACGGTGGTGACGATGGTGTTGATGCCGGCGACGCCATTTCCGAGTGGCAATTGACCTGTGATATCGGTGCCAATGTAGTTGCCCTGGATGCGGCTGTCGCGGGATATGGCCTGACCGAGTTCAAATTGCACGCCACCTTGGGCATTGCCAGAAATGAGATTGCGGCCGCTGGGCAGGCCGTTGCCGATCAGGTACTGGTATGGGAATGAGGCGGGACCACCGCCGATGGGCGCGACGCCATGCCGATTCGGCAACGCCGCGGTGCCGGCGGCATTGGTACCAATCAGGTTGCCGAGCAATTGGATGCCGAAGCCGGTCATCCTGACGCCATCGGCCGGATGACCACTGATCAGATTTCGCTCCGCAGGCAACACGCCGCCAATGCGGACGCCGCCGACCGAACCCTCGCCACCATTCGGATTGCCGTCCATGGAAATGCCGTTCTGGCTGGCTGGCGTCGGCACGCTGTTGCCGGTGACGTCGGTGCCCAGGAAGTTCCCTTCCACCACGACGCCGTTGGCGCCGATGCGTACGTCGCTGGCGCTGAACCTATTGATGACCAGACCGCGCACCACGCTGCTTGCATTGGCGAGGTACAGCCCGATGCACGCCCCGCAACTGGCACCACTGAGCTCGATCTTGAGCTGGGCGTTGAGCCCGCCTTGATCGGGCGTATTGGTGGTCGGCATCCAGCCAGGTTGGGTGGTGCCATCGATGGTAATTGCAAACGCTCCGCCAGTACCCCCGAAAATGAATGGGAATGGGCTTGCTGGCGTGATCGTGCAGACGCCGGAGGTCGGGGAGCAACCGACGTCGGATGTCGGGATCGAGAAGTTCACGATGTCCGCGCCGGCCGCACCCAGCGCGCTCGTGATCGCGCCGCGTAGGGAGCAATCCGCAGGCGCACCCGTGCAGGCGGTCAGGCTCACGTCCGATGTGGTGTCGACGATAAAGGTGATGGCGTGGACGTTTGCGCTCCCCAGCCACAGGCTGATTGCCAGCCCCATCGCATTGGGCAAGCGGTGGTGGATCCGTGCGTTGCTGGTCATGGCCGCGTTCCGAGAGTGAGTGCATGCGCATGCTGATCAAAGCATCGCCCGCTCACCACCCCGAAACCGGGGTAGGCGGCAGTGGCACTCACTTCAGCCGGAACGCTAGGAATCGTCATTCCCGCGAAGGCGGGAATCCAGTGCGTGGCAAGCCAAATGGTGGGATTCGTATGCACTGGATCCCCGCTTTCGCGGGGATGACGGGCGCTTAGGTCAGTGGCGTCCGGATAAGCCTGCCCTCGCTCCAATCTTAGCCAAGCTTGCTCTGCGCCAACCGCAACGCCACGCAGGTGCCAGTCGGACCGCTTTCAACCTCAAGACTTGCGCCGATGGCCTGCGCGCGTTGCTGCATGCTGGCCAGACCGCGACCACCCGGCGCATCCGGTGCAATCCCCGCGCCGTCATCTTCGATATCGAGGTGTAGGGTCGATTCAAGCCCTTCCTCGACGAGCTTCGCGCTCACTCGAATGGTCGTCGCCGCAGCATGCTTGAGCGCATTGGTGATGGCTTCCTGGACGATGCGCATCACGTTCAGCACCACGGTCGGAGGCACCGGTTGCAAGTCTGGGAGTCGCGCAGTGCGCCACTCGATTTTGACTGGCAAGTGGACGAACGCCGGATCGAGACGTTGGCGCAACATGCCCAGCGCCACGCTCAAGTCAGCACATGCGCCATCGAGCGAATCGATCATCAGACGCAGATCGTCCAAGGTGCGACGCAGTTGTCGCTGCAACTCGACGGCGGGAAGTTGATTGCTTTGTGCTTGGCCGATCAAGGCCACCAATTGGCCACCGACGCCATCGTGCATGTCACGCATGATGCGGTGGCGCTCTTCGGCCAAGGTGCGCGCCTGTTGCGCTTCGCGGCGCAGGGCAAATTCGGTTTCGAGCTCGGCGCTGCGTTCGGCCAGTGCCAGCACCAACTGCGCCTGCGAACGCTCGGCGTCGCCCAAGGCCCGCACGATGCGAATCACCAGCGCCGCAAATAACAAGATCAGCAAATACAGGGCGCCCCAATGCAAGGTATAGCTAGTCAGGGGTTGGCCGCTCAAGCCCAGCACGGCCAAGCTGTCGGACACGCCCAGTACCACTAGCAACACGACGCCGGCGGCAAACCATGCGGGTCGCGGCGAAGTCGGTCGCTGGCGCTGTTGCCACCAAAACATCGCCAAGTAGGTGAGCAAGGCGATTTGGCTGCATCGGTAGATCAATTCAAAGCCGACAAACCAGGCAACACCGGGCCAGCGCGACAGCGCAAAGCTGCCACTGGCGAGCAACACCAGCCAACCAAACATGCGCTCATGCCGTGGCTTGGCTGCGCCGACAAAACGATGCGAAAACTTGATCAAACTCCACAACGACAGCGCCAGCGAGGCGTGTATCAGCACACTCCAGACCAATAGCGGCAGCGGCCGCCAAGGCAAGGCAAAGTTGCTGACGAAAACTGCGTTGGCGACCAAGGTGAGGGCAAACCAGCGGTACAGCGACTCGTGTCGGCGTACCCAAGCGATGGGCAACAAGAAAAGCGTGATCGCAAAGCTGATCACCAGCGCCAACTGTGCGCCGCGCGGGCCCACCACCGCATTGCGCTGCCAGACTGGGGCAAGAATCGCGCGCGGCCCCAAATACATATCGCCGAGGTACACGCGCTCCCACGCGCCGGCACCGCTGCGCAGCTGAATCACGATTTCATTGCTGCCCAGGCGCAGCAACCCCGCCGGCAACACCAGCAAGACCGGTATCGACGAGTACGAGGTAGCCGGCGAGGGGTCTGGCTCGCGCACGACTTGGCCATTGACCAACACGCGGCCGTCGCGGGTCATGGCGTTGATAATCAGCGCCTGATCGAGCAAGTGCGCAGCGTCTAACGTCCGCTCGGCGCGATACAGGCGGCAAGTCGTACGCACCCGCAGTTCCGCCGCTTGCCAATCGAGATCAGCGGCACTACAGGGTCGTTGCTCGATCTCGCCCAAGCGCCACGCACTCAGATCGGAGACGCTGTTGGCGGCCCACAGCAACACCGCCGCCAGCGCCGGCACCGCCCACGGCAACACGCCGCGCCATACCTTGATCATTACACTCGACCAGCCGACACCAGACCCAATTGGGTCGCTTCGAACACGGCCTCGGCACGGCTGTGCACTTGCAACTTGCGGTATAGCTCTTTGGCATAGGAGGCCACAGTGTTGTAACGCAGCCCCATCACCTGTCCGACTTCCTCATACGACAGGCCCTTGGTGATCAGCTTCAACAGCTCCAACTCGCGCTCGCTCAAACGCGGCCCTTGTTCGCGCGCCGGCTGCCGCGTGGGTGCCTGCAAGCGCCGCATCAGATGCACGGCGATCACCGGGCTGAGTGGCGCGCCGCCATCGAGCAATTGGTCGATGGCCGCCACCACATCGCGATCACTTGAGTCTTTGAGCAGATACCCGCCGGCGCCGGCCTCGATCGCCCCCAACACGCTGCGCTCATCACCCATTACCGAGATGACCAGCACCTGCGCCGCCGGCGCTGCCCGCTGCAAGTGATGGATCAGGCTGACGCCGTTGCCATCGGGCAATTCCAGATCCAACAACACCACCGTTGGCAGCTGCCGATCCAACACCTCGCGCGCTTGTTGCAAACCGCCCGCCACCGCCTGCAGCGCAAACCGCGGCTCACGCGCAACCACCCCAGCCAACCGCTCACGCGTATGCGTATCGTCCTCGACAATCAGCACGTTGATGGTCGGCTGCTTGATGGTGTCGTGCAGGCTCATGGGCACCACTCTCAATGACACTGGATGGCAGCTTGCGCCGAATGCGCCTTGGTCGAATAGCCCTGAATTGGGGTAGCGGAGGCGCCGGACTGATGCGTGACGTGCCTGACAGGCAAGCGGCAATCGCGTCTGCACTACCATTGCCTTGCAACGAACAGGAATTCGCGATGACGGTATTGCAGGTGCTGAACTTCTTTCGGCTGGCTTTGGGAATCGCCCTGTTAATCGCGGGGGTATCGCTGGGCTGGCTGTCGTTGGGGCTGCTGGACATGGGCAACTTTCGCACTGAAGGCTCACCGGCGGGCACCATCATGTTCGTCCTGTTGCTGGGTGCCCCGGTGGCCGCGGTGGGTGCGCTGCTGGGTGGTGTGTTCTTGATCGGCATGGGCTGGGTAGGTCGCCACCCGCCCGCGCCCGACCCGAATGTGTTTGCGCCGCGAACGCCACCCGCGCAGCGCGAAGAACTTTGGCGCAAGCACGCGACAGGCGGCCGCTTGGGTGCCTTGGTGAATGGCGACTTGAGCGTGTTGCTGCACCAGCCCGGCACTGGCATGACCGCAGCGCGAACCCACAACGCCAGTTATCGTGGCAGCGCCAACGCCACCTATCCATTCCGCTGCAGCGACGGCCGACTATTGCAGCTGCCCGTCGTATGGGCCGTGCCCAGCGCGCTCGCTTTGCGCGCACTGGACCATTTCGCCGAGCACGGTGAGCTGGCGAAGTTTCTGGGCTGGGAGGCGGTTGTTGCTGGCTCGGCGCAAGAAAATTCAGCAAAAACCATCGAGGACCCATGGCACTCGCTGGGCAACACTTGATCGATTGCGATAGGTTGCGAAGATCGGACGCGCCGACCCACGGACAAACCACTTTGGTGCGATGCGCATCAAAAGCCGCTCACCATCCTGTAGCGGATTTGAGTGTTGTCCGCGTCCAGAATTTCAAGCCGCAGGTTGCCAAAACCAACCAGACTTGATGACGCCAAGTCGAACTGCAAGTCTTTGGAAACGTCGGGCTGGCTGGCCGACGTTCGGAGCTCGCGGTAGTGCAGACGAAGACTGTCACCGGTGCGACCCGAATAGGTAATTTCTTGAACAAGATTATTGGCATCAACCACTATTCCTTCGACCAGCTGCACCTGATCTTTACCCTGCGTCAGATCCCAACGCATGCCGTCTATTGCCGCGAAAAAATTGCCCGCAGGCGACATGCAAACGTAGCCCGCGAAGACTTGTCCGACACAATTCCAATTGACGGTCCCGTCGCTCAGCGTCGTTCGTATAGCGACTGGCCCGTAGCACTCGGCTTTGATGTCCCTGAGAGCATAGGTTCCTCGCTTCGGATAGATACCAGGTCTTGGCGAGAAGGCGCACGACGTCAGGGATGATTTGCTGAACCGCGACTCGGGGCCAATTTCGATCGAAGGTATGACCTTGACCGCACCTCCCTTGACCATCGTCTCTCCGATCTGGACAGTCACTTCTTCACCGAGCATCGGGAAAGCAAATCGTGTCTCGGAGTCGTAGTTTTCACTGTTGATTGGGTTGATGCTACAACCTGCCAACAACAGCACCAATGAGGTGAGGGTGATCCGGACTGCGACAGACATTGCAAAGTCTCTGAAATCTGCTTGGGCTTTGCATTCAAGCAGATTTGCCGGCTACTCGCGCGAATATTCTTGGTTGGCAACAACCATTGAAGACGGCAAGTCTGGGGTCGTCGGCTGCGGTGCTTGGCGTCTCGAGCGAGCTATTCGCTAAGGCCTTTTAGCGAGCCCTCCCCACCGTGAGTTGGTTTGGCATGCCTTCCTATTTCGGCCCACTACTCACCCGTGACTTGGCTGACATGCTGCTATCCGCGCGTGATCGAGGCGTGGCGAGTGCCGAGGCGTCGTTTGATTTGGGTCGTTCTACATCTCAAGCCGCACTCGACGCCGACGGCTGGCAACTGGTCGGTCAACGCTATCCGTGGCCGTTGGGCTTGAAGGAGCGGACGCTGTACTTCTGGGACGGTGCTGCATTTGTACCCTTGCAGCGCTTTGCAGGATCGCTGATCAAGCTGGTGCCGACGA
>JANNWF010000321.1:0-5546 GCA_031408455.1 Pseudoxanthomonas sp.
GAGAGCATCCCGTCCAACGCGTTCTGGGCATTGGCGCTGTTGGGGATGATTACCTTGGGCCTGGCTGCAGTGGCTTTCCGTCAGCGCTGACGCGTTGGCACGATGGTGCCGGCAACACGGATCGGCACCCGGACCATTCGGGGTCTGCGACTCGGTGCAGGCGCGTTGTCGAACAGGGCGGACGATTCGCCAATGAACGGTCCGTCAGCTCCGCATCAAACCGCCATTGGTGTGCAAACCACCGCCCGGTCTCGCCCCCCAGTCTTGGCCAAATAAAGCGCTGCATCGGCCGCTTCGACCAACGACTGCGGTGAGCTGGCGTGATCGGGAAACTGGGCAATGCCTATCGATGCGGTGACCCGGTCCAAGCTTCTGCCTTCGTGGCTGAGGATCAGGCCGCGCACGCTGACCAGCACCGCGTTGGCCAACTGTTCGGCAATCGCGATGGATGTCTGCGGCAGAAGCACCGTGAACTCCTCGCCGCCAAAACGACAGGTGACATCGCTGCGCCGGAACGTAGCCTCAATCGCGCGAGCGACGTTCTGCAGCACGGCGTCGCCAGCAGGATGACCAAACGTATCGTTGAATTTCTTGAAGTGATCGACGTCGATCATCAGCACCGCCAGCGGTGAGCGGTTGCGCAGGCATTGAGCCACTTCGCGCGCCAACACCTGTTGCATATGGCGACGGTTGTAGAGGCCGGTGAGCGGATCACGAATCGACTGCTGCAACAGCGCTTCACGCAGCTGCACATTGGCGATCGCCAGCCCCGCTTGCTCGGCCATTGCCACCGCCAAAGCGTAGCGACGGTCGGCCTGCGCGACCGTGCTGCTGGCTCGATACTCGATATACAGCAGTCCAAAGGTCTTGCCTTGCGCCGTCAGTGGCAGACACACGTAGGGATGCAGCGAACCGGGCCGATCTTCCACATGCGGACAACACAATGCAGCCTCGGTCTGATCCACGCGGTATGGCTGCCCGCGGCGTAGCGCCCAACACCGACTCGCCATCAGCGATCGCGCCGTGCTGACATCAGCTGCAAGCGGTCCGCCCCAGCGACCACGATCCTCCCAATTGTCGCCGCTCGGGTCCGCCAGGTAGACGATACCGACGCTGTGCGGAAACAAGCGCGGACCAAATTGGCTGATGCACAAGCAGGCGTCTTCGGCCGACGGGCAAGCTTGCAGGAAGCTCGAAAGCTCGGCCAACAAGCTGACCTGTTGCCGCGTTTCCTGGATATCCGCCAGACTGCGTTCCAGCCCATCCTTGGCTTCCAGCAACGCAGCCTCGTTGCGCGTGCGCTCGTCCAGCGCCAGCTTGAGCGCGGTATCGGTCTCTATCAGCTCGGCCTGCGCCCGCCGCAGCTCATCCACGCGGCTCTTGAGTTCGGCGTAGGCACCCACCAACGACTCCTGCGCACGGCGCCGCTGCAAGGCGGTGGCGATGTGCAAGGAGACAAAGGTGAGAAGCTCTTGATCACGCGGCGTGTAAATGATCTCGGTCGAATAGCTCTGCACCACGATCACACCCAAGGTCGCGGATTCTTCAATCAGCGGCACCCCCAGCCAACAGACGCAACGCGAACCCGCGGTTTCCAACTCACCGGCGGCAGCCAAGGCATCGATCTGTTCTCGCGTTGCCAACAGGGCCGCACCGCGACTCACCACGTATTCGGTCAAACCACGCCGGGCTTCGCGCTGGCGGAAGTGCTCGGCAGAATCGTACTCATCGACGGCATATACGAAGTCGAACTTTGCTTTGTCATTTGTCAGCAGGGCGATGAAGAAGTTGCGCGCATACAGCAGCACGCTGACCACTGCATGGATGGCGACATAGAAGTCCTGCATGCTGCTCGCGGTGCTGGCAAGCTCAGCGATTCGAAACAGCGCGCCCTGCAATCGTTCGCCACTCTTGCGCTCTTCGACCTCAGTCAACAGATCAAGGTTGGCGACGCCAAGCTGCGCGTTGGCCGCGCCCAATTCGCGCGTGCGTGATGCCACCTGTTGTTCGAGATCCTCTTGCGCTTGCCGACGCGTGAGTCCGGTGGCGATGTGCTGAGCGACATAGCTCAACAGATCGCGGTCGACTTCACCGTAGTGCTTGGCAGGGTCGTAGCTCTGCACCACCACCGCGCCGCGTACCTCGCCGCCCCAACGCATGGGCACGCCTAGCCAGTCTTCGCTGCCTGGGCCATCCAGCGGTCCGTTGGAAATGCCAAGCGTCTCGCGCAGCAGTCCGGAGGAGCCCATCATCGACTGACCACCACGTAACAATGCCAAGGTCAGGCTGGTAGTAAACGAGTCTTCGTGGATTTCGGCGTCCGGATCGGGCGGATTGGCATCGCAACTGTCGGCGAAATAAGGGAAGCGCAGCACTCGCTTGGCTGGGTCGTACAGGGCGACAAAGAAGTTCTCCGCGTACATCAGCTTGCCGACGATCTCATGCACGGCACTAAACATTGCGCGCAAGTCCAGTTCGCTGCTGGCGACATCCGAAATCGCGTACAGCGCGCGCTGGGCATCGGTTTGCTTGAGCTGCCGATAGGCGGCGGCGTTGTCCAAGGCGATCGAGCCATAGGCGCTCAAGGTGCGGAAAACCAGCCGCTCGCTTTCGCCGTAGGCGTGTTGTTCAGGCGACTGAATGGTCATCACGCCGAGCAAGTGGTCACCCGCCATCAGTGGCGCAAACAGCGAACTCAAGGTCACAATCGAGCCTGGTACGTGACTCGGATTGTCGTCACCGGGTGCGCGCTCGATCAGCAACTCGCGGCGCTCGCGGGCACAGCGGGCGGCAAGGCGCGTTGGATTCGACAGCAAGATGGACTCGGGCGGTTCGGCCACCCCACCTTGCATGAAACTGACCGTACTCAAGGTTTGCCCATCCTCGTCCAGCAAATAGATGCCGAACATGGTGGCGTCGAGCAAAGCATGAACGTGGCGCTCGAGGGTGTCGAACACCGCCTTGCTGTCGAGTTGGGCGGTAATTTCACGGCCAATCTCGCCCAGCACGGCAAGATTGCGATGGGCGTGTTCGATGGCCTCTTTTTGACTGACGACCTCCGCTGTGCGTGCCACCACTTGCTGCTCCAGCAATTGCCGCTGCCGGGTCAGGCCGCGCACGCGAAAGCGAAACAGCAGCCAAAGCCCAGCCAGCAGCAGCACCGTCGCCAGACTACGAAACCACCACGTCGCCCAGTACGGCGGTGCCACAACAATATCGAGACTGGCACCCTGCTCGTTCCAATCGCCATTTTTGGTCGCCGCTTTGACGCGAAAGCGATACGCACCCGGCGCTAGATTGGTGTAGGTGACAAATCGACGCGAGGCGTCGGTTTCGATCCAGTCGCGGTCGAGGCCTTCCAGCCGATAGGCATAACGATTCGTCGCCGGATCGACGTAATGCAGCGCGGCAAACTCCAACGAGATCACTGCCTGATCGTGCGGCAAGCGCAACGTAGGTGACCGCGCGCCCTCGTCCTCCAGTTCAGCGCCTGCCGGAAGTTGGCCGCTGCGTATGGGTCGACTGTTCTGCGACAACTCGGTGATCACGACTTGCGGCACGCCGGGGTCGTCACGAATCGCATCGGGGCGGAATGCGGTCAATCCGCCAATGCCGCCAAAGTACATCCACCCGTCGTCCGCTGCGTGTGCCGACCCCACGATGTATGACCCTTCGACCAGCCCATCGCGGGCGCTGTAATTGCGGATCGCGCCGGTTTCGGGCTGCAGCCGGCTGATGCCCGCGGTGGTGCTGATCCACAACTGCCCGGCAGCGTCTTCGCGTATGGCACCGATAGGATCGGCAGCAAGGCCATTGGCGGTGGAATAGCGGGTGAAGTGGGCGCCTTTGGCATCCAAGGTGTCGAGGCGGTTGAGACCACCGGCGGTGCCCAGCCAGAACGCTCCGCTACGGCTCGCAAACAGATGAGTGATGCGGTTGTGGCTGAGGCTGTCGGCCACGTCAACTTGGTGGCGGAAGTGGCTAAAGCTGGCGGTCGCGCTTTCGAAACGATCCAGGCCGCCATCGGTAGCCACCCACAAGGTGCTGTCGTGGTCCACGAGCAGCATCCTGACCCGCCCTGGACTCAGGCTGGCGGACTCGCTGGGGTCATGCCGGAAGACTTCGATGCGGTCCTCGTCAGGCCAGTAGCGCAGCAGTCCGCCGTCGGTGCCCAACCACAACGCATTGCCGCTCATGGCCATGGCGCAGATCCGATTGAGCGCTGGGTCGTCCTCGCTCAGTCGCCGTCGCCAGAATTTCCCGCTGCTGCGGTCGAGTCGCGCCAAGCCCGCGTGCGTGCCGACCCAGAACCGTTCTGCGCCGTCGATCAACAACGCCTGCACCACGTCGTGCGGCAAGCTGCTTGGATCCTCGGCGACATGGCGATAGCTAAGCGTGTCGCCGCTGCGGCGGTCCAGTCGATGCAAGCCGCCACCGACACTGCCCAGCCAGACGATGTGGCCAGGCTCCCCGGCAATCGCATAAATCTTGCGCGCGCCGCGATTCGCCGCTTCGCCGCCGAATTCAACAAAGCGCTCAAAGCCGCCCCCAGAAGGGTCAGTGCGACTGACACCGCCACCCCATGTGCCTGCCCACACCAGCCCGCTGCGATCCTGAAACAATGCCGACACATCGTCATCGGCGATGCTGTAGGCGTCACCAGCGCGATGCCGAGAAGCGGTCAGTCGCCCAGCGTCTTCATCCCACGCCAGCAAACCCGCCGCGTCGGTGCCCACCCAGATCGTGCCCGCTTTATCTTGCAACAGAGTGTTGACCGGCCCCGGCGGCAGGCCTTCCGCCGCGCCAAAACGCCGGTGCTCCGACTGCGGCTGTTCGGGTTGCCACACCTCGAGTCCACCCTGGGTCCCAATCCAGAGCCGACCGTCGCGATCGCGCAGCAATGCCAGAACGGCTTGATGACTTGCATCCTCGCCATCTCCCCCGGCGAGTTTGACGTGCTCAATGCGGCCGCTAGCCGCGTCCAACCGATCCAGCCCAGCCGCAGTCCCCACCATGAGAACCCCCGCCGCAACGCGAGCGAGCGCCTTGACGTCGTTGCTTGCCAAGCTGTTTTGATCGTCGTGACTGTGCTGCCAGAGTTTGAATTGCGCGCTATTAGGACGCAAATGCTGCAGTCCGTCGGCCGTAGCGATCCATAACCCAGCCCCGGCTGCAGCCTCGCCATCGTTCGGGTCAGCGTCGATGATTGCGCGTACATCCAGGTGGGCCGGTCCGCGGCTGCTAGCTACCTCGGCCGTAAATCGGCTGAAAGTGCGCGTTTGCGCATCAAAGCGTTGCAGGCCGCCTCGCGAGCCCACCCACAGCCGACCGGCGCCATCTTCATGCAGGGCTTGCACCCAATTGTCGGCAAGTGCATCGCCCTCGCTGCCGTCGCCCCGGAACAGCAAAAACCGATAACCGTCGTAGCGAACCAAGCCGGCTTGGGTGCCTAGCCACATAAAGCCTTGGTGATCTTGCATGATCGCTGTCACCGATTCTTGCGGCAGCCCCTGGCCGATACCCAAGGTCTCAAAGCGCAGATCGCG
>JANNWF010000322.1:0-1790 GCA_031408455.1 Pseudoxanthomonas sp.
CTTGCGGGAGAGGGGCGGGGGAGAGGGGTGGACGCACACGCTACACACGTGCCCACTCCCGCAAGGGGCGAGGGGTGAAAATCGGCGCGCTGCTGTCAGCGACGACTTCGGCTATGAGAACGAAACCATGAGGCAATCTCAAGTCGCCAGCCGTGGATTCACCAAAACCGCACGCGACGTGCTGAGTCTGTTCAAGCTGCGTATCGGCTTTATCATCATGCTCACTGCATTGGCAGGTTATGCGATCACACCGGGCGGCAACATCGGCGCAGTTCAGCTGACCGTGTTGGCGCTGGCCGTACTGGTGTCTTCGGCCAGCGCCGGAGCCTTCAATCAATACATCGAATGCGAAGAAGACCGGCTGATGGCGCGCACCCGCACCCGCGCCTTTGTCACCGGTGCCCTGCCACATACGCCGGCGTGGCTGGTGCTGATTGTGGCGATGCTGGTCGGCTCGGTGGCAGCTGCTTGGTACGTGAGCAATGCAGCAGCAGCGTTTTACACCTTTCTCGGCGCGTTCTTTTACGCCGTGGTCTATACCGTTTGGCTGAAGCGCCGCAGCTGGCTGAACATTGTCGTTGGCGGGCTGGCGGGTAGCTTCGCGGTGCTGGCTGGTGCGGCGGCGGTCAATCCGGCGTTGGGCGCAGAGCCATTGTTGCTGGCGCTGGTTTTATTCCTCTGGACGCCGCCACATTTTTGGAGTCTGGCGATTGCCAACCGCGCCGAATATGCTGCCGCCAATGTACCAATGTTGCCGGTCGTGGTCGGCGATGCCCGCGCCGCGCAAATTGTTTTTTACAGCACCGTCGCCTTGGTTTTGGTCTCACTGATTGCGCCGCTGTTAGCCGCTGCGCCAATCCACTTCGCCGGTGCGCTGATCGGTGGCGGGTACTTTCTGCGCAAGTCCTGGCTACTCGCACAAATTCCAAATCGCGCCACGGCGATGGCCTCGTTCTTTGCCTCCCTGCTACAACTCTCGCTGCTGCTGGTTGCAGCCATGGTGGACGTCTGGGTATTGCGATGAAAGCCTGGTGGCAACGCTTTAACGGCGTGTTACCAGCACCAACTGGCGTTTCAGCGTTGAGGTTTTCCAAACTACTCGTCGCGTTGTCGCTAACGCTTTGCAGCGGCTTCGCCCTCGCGCAGGACACCAATACCGCAGCAAGCAACTCGCCCGGCCTCGACCAAAACTTGGCGCTGAAACTCAGCCACGAAGCACTCGGCCGCACCATCGGCGAGCACGCCTTACTCGACCGCGAAGGACGTCCGGTGCGGCTCGCAGATTTTCGCGGCAAACCACTCCTGGTGAGCTTCATCTACACCGGCTGTTTTCAGGTCTGCCCCGCTACCACCAAGCTGTTGCAAAAGGCCGTGCGCGATGCTCAGGAAACGCTCGGCACCAACAACTTCCGCGTCATCAGCATCGGCTTCAACCAGCCCGCCGATTCACCGCAAGCGCTCAAATCCTACGCGCTGCAATACGGCATTCGAGAGTCCAACTGGGAATTCCTGAGTCCTTCCACCGCCAGCGTGGCCGAGCTTGCGCGCGACTTCGGCTTCAGCTACATCCCCACCGCCGCAGGCTTTGATCACGTACTCCAAGTCACCGTCGTCGACGCTGACAGCAAGATCTACCGTCAGGTGTATGGCGACCAATTCACACCCGAACAACTCACCGAACCATTGCGCCAACTTATCAATCGCGCGCCGATCACCGACACCACCAACTTTGCCGATCTGGTCGAGCGCGTGCGCATTTTGTGTTCCGTCTACGACCCGCTGACCGGCAA
>JANNWF010000323.1:0-1589 GCA_031408455.1 Pseudoxanthomonas sp.
GTCGCCAACGAAGGCTGGGGCTGGTGTCACACGGACCTGTAACCGCCGATCAGGCCCTTGCTATGGCCCAGCGAGCGCTTTCTGCGGTAGCTGATGGAGTAGTTCCGCAAGCAAAACGGAAAGCGGCAGCCACTGCTCCGACCCTGTCAGATGTTTGGGAGCGCCAACGCATCGGCAGGGTTTCGGTAATGGTCAACAACCAGTAAGCGCTCGACCACCGCCAGCAGGATTGGCGCTCTGGCAATGCCATCACCGCTACATGCACCGCGTGGTGCGCAGACCTATTGCGGCCTGCCGCCCATCGCGGTGTACAGCGCGATGGCGTTGCCGAGCGCATCCTGCCGCGCCACGACATAAGAATCCTCGACTTCGAGTCTGCGCCGTTCGGCGATAAGTACGGTACTGAAATCGTCGCTGCCCTCCGCGAAGCGGCGCCGCGCCAGATCGGCAGTTCGTGCGGCGACCTGCTGCGACCGCCCGAGCAGCGCCGCGCGCTCGGCTGCCGCCGTTGATCCGACTAGCGCATTCTGCGCGCTCGCCAGCGCGCTCAGCAAAGTCTTGCGATACTGATCGACAGCCTCGGTCTGCTCGGCCTTCGCGCGATAGACCTGCCCTTTAAGACGGCCGCTGTCGAATATCGTTGCCATTACGCGCGATGCCAAAGCAAAACCGGGGCTGAGCAGGCCGTCGCTCGTCGCACTGTCGAGAAACGCGCCTGCCGAAACCTCGATATCGGGGATAAAGGCTGCTCGGGCGCGCTGCACGTCGCCCTTGGCTGCCTCGATGATTGCTGCTGCGGCGAGCATATCAGGACGCCGGGTGACCAGAGCCGCCGGTTGCAGTGGAGTGAACCGCGGTGTCGTGAACTCTGAAAGGCTCGCAGGCGGAAGGATGAACAGCGGCGCTTCTTCGCCCACCAGCACCGCAAGCGCGTTGACCGTTCTTATTCGGGCCTCGCGCAGCTTCGACAGATCGACGGCCAGGCTGTTGGCTTCCGTCGTCTGCAGCCCTGCGTCCACCTGGCTGGTGATGCCCTCGGCGGCGCGCAGTCCAAGCGTCCGCTCGAACTCGCGCGCATTGGCAAGGGTTTGCTCTGCAATCTCAATCCGGTCGCACAGCGCTGCATATTCGATATAAGCAGACCCGACTGCCGCTTCGATGTTCAGGCGCATCGCCTGCGCCTCATAACCTGCTGCACGATAGCGCGCGAAGGCGGTCTTCTTGCCAGCCTTCAGCCTTCCCGACAGATCAATAGTGTAGGTGAGGGCGAGATCACCGGCGACATAGCTATCTCGAAAAGCATTCTCGCCCGACCCGCCTCGCGAGTTCGATTCGGTTATGCCGAACGCTTCCAGCACCGGCCCATTTGCCGCCCTTGCGATCCGCAAATCGGCAGCGGCCCTGGCAATGCGCGCGTTGGCGATGGCGATATCGGTATTCGTCGCCCGGGCTCGGTTGAGCAGGCCTAAGAGCTCTCGCGAGCCGAACGCTGCCCAATCGAACACCGCGCCGTGCTGATTGTCCTGTGTCGCATGCCCCACCTCCAGCTGCGGTCCCGCCGTCAGTTCCGACCCCGTATACTGCGTTGC
>JANNWF010000324.1:0-2079 GCA_031408455.1 Pseudoxanthomonas sp.
CATTACCGAGAGTGGCTTCCACCATCTTCCCGTCACGGCCTTGCACGCGTCCTTCGTCGCCACGTTGCCGGATCATCACAGCGACCCCTTTGATCGTCTACTGGCAGCGCAGGCGCTCAGTGAACCGTTGCGACTGCTAACCGTTGACCGTGCGCTGCAGCCGTATAGCGACTTGGTCACGATGGTTTGAGGTCAGACAACACCAAACGCGCTTTGGCACCACGCGATCAGCGGCCCGGAGAACAGCCCCAGCACCAGCATCAGCAGCGCGTTGACTGAGAGCAACAATTTCAATTGCGGGTCGTTGATCAAGCCGGCTTTGCTTGTGTCGTCCGCCGGGTCGAAGTACATGACCTTGATGATGCGTAGATAGTAGTAAGCGCCGATCACGGCGAAGACGACGCCGACGATGGCCAGCCACAGCATGCCGCCGGCGATAGCAGCTTGCAGCACGGCGAGCTTGGCCCAGAAACCGAACATCGGCGGAAGTCCAGCCAGCGAGGCCATCAGTAGCAACACCAAAAATCCTTGCCACGGATGCTTGCGAGCAAGGCCGGCGTAATCTGAGATCTGTTCGGCCTCATAGCCGTTGCGTGAAAGCAAGATCACGGTGGCAAAGGCACCTGACGACATCAGCGCGTAAGTGATGGCATAGAACATCGCAGCGGCGTAACCGACGCTGCTGGGATTGCTGAGTGCCAGAAACAGAAAGCCGACGTGGGAGATCGTCGAGTACGCCAGCATGCGCTTCATGTTGGTCTGGGCGATGGCGATGACATTGCCTACCGCCAAAGATGCCACCGCCAGCCACGCAATGATGTCGCGCCACCACGCATCAAAATCACCCGCACCGCCTTCAAGCAAGCGCCACGCCATGCCAAAGGCGGCGAGCTTGGGTGCAGAGCCGATGAACAAGGTGATCGCGGTCGGTGCGCCTTGATAGACGTCCGGCAACCACATATGGAAAGGCGCAGCACCGAACTTGAACGCGATGCCGACGATCAAGAACACCACGCCGAACATCATCAGCATGCGGTTGTCGCCGAGATTGGCGCTGGCAGCATGGATGGTCGCCAAATCCAGGCTGCCGGTGGCACCGTAGATCATCGACATGCCGTACAGCAACATGCCCGAGGCCAGCGCTCCGAGCACGAAATACTTCATCGCCGCTTCTGCTGCCACCGCGTTGTCGCGACTCATCGCGACCAAGGCATACGACGACAGGGCCAACAACTCGAGCCCGAGATAAACGGTGACCAAGTTGCCGGCAGAGACCAAGATCATCATGCCCAGCGCGGCAAACAGGCAGAGCACGTGAAACTCGCCCTTGAACAAGCCGCGATCAACCAAGTACTGCTTGGCGTAGATGAAGCTGGCGGCAGTTGTAATCAGAATGAAGGCTTTGAGAATGTCGCTAGGCGCATCCTTCAAGAACATGCCGCCAAACGCAGTCACCGCCGTCCCACTGTTGCCGCGCAGGACCAAGGTGAGAGTGACAATGACGACCACCAAGGCGAGAAAGTGGGTCAGACCACGCCGCGCTTGCGAGACAAACAGGTCGATCAGCAACAGGGCAAACGTGGCACCAAGCAAGAACAGCTCGGGCAACATGGGCGTGAGGTCGGTGGTGCTCATCTCAGACTGATTCCGGTCTTACAGCTTGGTGGCTGCAAGCTGCAGCGCGAGGTGCGAAATGGAAGCGCCCATCAGATCGGTCAACGGCTTTGGATAAATGCCGAAAAACAGCACGCCGGCAGCGAACGCGCCCAGCACCAGTGCCTCGCGACCATTGATGTCTTTCAGTGCTGCGACATGGGCGTTGGCAACTTCGCCAAAGATCACTCGCTTGACCAGCCACAAGGTGTAAGCAGCACCAATAATCAGGGTTAAGCCGGCCAAGCCCGCAACCATCGGCGAATACTGGAACGCCGCCAGGATAACCATGAATTCACCGACAAAACCGGAGGTGCCGGGCAGTCCGGAATTGGCCATCGCAAAGAACACGAAGAAGGCAGCGAACACCGGCATGGTGTTGGCGACGCCGCCGTAATCTTTGATCATGCGGCTGTGCATGCGGTC
>JANNWF010000325.1:0-4594 GCA_031408455.1 Pseudoxanthomonas sp.
GAGACTGTGCCCGGGCTCGCTCACCAGATCGATACGCACGATGTTCTCTCAGCTATCGGGCCGCGGCCGACAATGGTGGTGTCGGGCAGCGAGGACAAGTATTCACGGGATGCAGACCAGGTGGTGGCCAAGGTCGCGGGCGACTTCATCACCGAACTCCGCGTCGACCGCGGACACGCCCTGGATCAGGACAGATTCGATGCAATCATCGAGTGGATCGTCGACCGCGTATCCGATTGACCGCAACCCGATGATTCTTGGAAAGAATAGATGGACGCTTGTCCGTCAAGCAATTTGGCCGAAACTTGGACAGCAACGGACTGTCGGATTTGCTGCGGCTCTCGTGCTTTGAAGTTCGCCGAGACCGGTCGTCCGCTGCGGGTCGGGTTGCGCGCCTCGCGGACGGAACGGAATCGAACTAAACGCGCGGCTGGATTGCATTGCGCCCGCACGCGGATGGATAGTGCGCGCTCGCCGTCGCAGATACGACAAACGGGAGATCACCTATGAACTCGACCAAGATGCGTTTCGCACTGCGCTTCGCTGCGGCGCTGGCAGTGACCGCCCTCGCACCGGCAGCTACAGCGTTCGCGAAAACGGACGCCGCACCGCAGCAGTTCCCGATCCGTGACTTCTTCAGCAACCCGGAGAAGGCCTATTTCCGCCTGAGTGAGGATGGCAAGACGCTCAGCTTCATGCAGCCGGTCGACATCGGCGACGGCAAGCGCCGGCTCAATGTGTTCGTGCAGCCGCTGGACGGCAGCAAGCCCAATGGAGAGCCACGCAAGATCACCAACGAGACCGCGCGCGACATCTCGACCTATTACTGGAAGGGCGATGGGCGGGTTCTCTACGAGAAGGACTTTGGCGGTGACGAGAACACGCACGTAGTCGCGGTCGACGTCGCGAGCGGCAAGGTCACCGACCTCACCCCGGGCGAGAAGATCAGGTCCGCGATCATCGACGACCTGCCGGATGATCCGCACCACGTGATCCTGCAACACAACCGACGCAAGCCCGAGGTGTTCGACCTGTTCCGCATCGACCTCAGGGACGGCAAGGAGACGTTGATCGCGCAGAACCCGGGCGACGTGACCGGCTGGAACACGGACCACGCTGGGCGCCTGCGTTTGGCGACGCGCTCGGTCGGACTGCAGACCATCATTGGCCACCGCGCCGGCGACGAGGGCGAGTTCACGCCGATCATCACGACCGACTACAAGACCGAAGTGATCCCGCAGTTCTTCAACGCCGACAACACCAAGTTCTATGCGATCAGCAACCGCGGGCGCGACAAGAAGGCGCTGGTGCTGATCGACCCGGCCAAGCCCGATGCTGAGGAAGTGCTGTTCGTGCACGATCACGTCGACGCCGCAGGCGCGAATTGGTCGCGCGCGCTGAAGAAGCTCACGCACGTCGAATACGTTGCGGCCAGGTCGGAGAGGAAGTTTTTTGAGGAGCGCTACGAGAAGCTGTTTGCGGCACTCGCGAAGAAGCTCCCCGGCAAGGACATCGTCCTGCAGGCGAGCGACAAGACCGAGGGCAAATTCATCGTCGCCGCGTCCGACGACCGCTCGAGCGGGACCCGCTACATCTACGACGCGGAAGCAGACACGTTGTCGAAGCTCGCTGACCTCGACAAGATCCCCGCTGACCAGCTGTCACCGATGAAGCCGATTGCGTACACGAGTCGCGACGGGCTCACGATCAACGGCTATCTCACCCTGCCCGCCGGGCGCGAGCCGAAGAACCTCGCGTGCATCATCAATCCGCACGGAGGCCCTTGGGCGCGCGACCAGTGGGGTTACAACCCCGAGGTGCAGTTCCTCGCCAACCGCGGATATTGCGTGCTGCAGATGAATTTCCGCGGCTCGACCGGCTACGGCCGACTCTTCTGGGAAGCGAGCTTCGGTCAGTGGGGCCTGAAGATGCAGGACGACGTGACCGATGGCGTGAAGTGGCTGATCGACCAGGGCTACGCCGATCCGAAGCGCATCGGTATCTACGGCGGCAGCTACGGCGGCTACACGACGCTCGCGGGCGTAACGTTCACGCCCGACCTGTACGCGGCCGCGGTCGACTACGTCGGCGTATCCAACCTGTTCACGTTCATGGACACGATCCCGCCGTACTGGATGCCGTACCTGCCGCAGCTGCACGCCATGATCGGCCACCCGGAGAAGGACAAGGAGCGCCTCACCGCGACGTCGCCCGCGCTGCACGCGGACAAGATCAAGACGCCGATGTTCATCGCGCAGGGCGCCAACGATCCGCGCGTGAAAAAAGCCGAGAGCGACCAGGTGGTCGCGGCACTGAAGGCGCGCGGCGTCGACGTGCAGTACATGGTCAAGGACGACGAGGGCCACGGCTTCCGCAGCGAGGAGAACCAGTTCGAGTTCTACGGCGCGATGGAAGCGTTCCTCGAAAAGCACCTGAAGCCGAACGCACCGCCGTCTGCTCCATAGAGCGCGCCGACGCAGCGAGGTCGGAGACGCGTCTCCGACCTCGCCCGGACCGGGCGCGCCGGACAAGTGGCTGGCAATATGCAGTCATTCCGGCGCACGCCGGAATCCACTTTCTCGTTGCTAAGCCTGACCCTAGCGACAACTGGACCCCGCCTTCGCGGCGGTGGTGGCCTTGAGTCAAGCTTCATGCGAGCCGCTCTGCAGATTCTGATGCCATGACTCGCCGCAAGCTAGAGAACGCCATTCGTACCGTAATCGTGTCGCATTGCTGTCATCGCCGCCCGCAAAACTGCGTCCACGAACTCTTCGGTTAATGGACATGCTGCGGACACTCACTTTGGGCTGCTTGCTTGCATCAACAAACCTCGAAGCCCGCGAACACGTGGTCGATGTCGTCAGCTTTCGATTTTCTCCCGCCGACCTCGAGATTGCGGCAGGAGACACCGTGCTGTGGCGAAATCAGGATGGTCTGCACAACGTGTTGGCAGACAACGGCGCGTTCTCCTCGGATGCGCCACGCAGCGATCTCTGGACATATCGCTACACGTTCACGCAGCCGGGTGACTACAACTACTACTGCACCGAGCACGGCAGCCCGGGCCGTCGCGGCATGGCGGGTCAGGTACGGGTGATCGGAGACGCACCCGCGTTCGTTCCTGGCAAGTTTGCAACCGGCACTTGGTTTGACCCGGCGCTCGATGGTCAAGGGTTCACTTTCGAATGGCTCGCCGCCAGCAACCAGATCGCATTCGGTTGGTTCACTCATGCAGTCACCGACGACACGCCTGCTTGGTTTTTTGGCCTGGCTCCAATGAATGGAGCCGTCGCACGCGCTGCGTTGATAGGCGTTCGAGGAGGACGCTTCGTTACCCCAACAGCTATCGAGACAGTGCCTGTCGGTGAGCTGGTGTTGACCTTCCACAGTTGCAACGAAGTGACCGCCAGTTGGCGACGAGACGATTTGGATCGGCATGGCAGCGTAGTCCTGCGCCGACTGACTCCCATTGATGTTTCCTGGGAATCGATAAGTGAAGGTGCTAACGACGCTAGTATCCACACTGTTTTGAAGCAGCCCTAGAGCTGGACGAAGTTTGTCGGCATTAAGCGCGCAATCGATCCACAACAACGTTCCCGCAACAAACTATGGGACAAGTGCGCGCGCTATGGGCTCGGTCGCCAGTCAGGATCGCTCCGCCGCCGTTGGCAAAGCGAGGCGCGCGTCACCTACAACACCCCAAAACTGCGCAGCATCCGCACCAAAAAATAAGCCATGCCAGCCGTCGCCGGTATGGTCAGCACCCACGCCCAGACGATGCGCTCAATCACTGACCATTTGAGCGCGCGCGGGTTCTTGGCGAAGCCCACGCCCATGATGGCGGTGGCGATGCTGTGAGTGGTGGATACCGGCATGCCCAGCATGGCCGCACCCGAAAGGATGGTTGCCGATGCGGTTTCTGCCGCAAAGCCGTGGATGGGGTGCAGCTTGACCATCTTGTGGCCCAGCGTCTTGATGATGCGCCAGCCGCCGGAGGCGGTGCCGGCCGCCATCACCAGCGCGCACGTGACCTTGATCCAAGTGTCGATGCCCTCGCCGTCCGGCTTTAGAAAACCGAGGAGGGCAGGCAGTTCTTCCAAGGTGCCGACCGACTGCGCACCGATCAGGGCCAAGGCGATGATGCCCATCGTCTTCTGCGCGTCGTTCAAGCCATGCGCAAAGCCCATGTAGGCAGCAGAAACAATCTGCGCCTTGCCGAAAAAGCTGTTCACCCAACGTGGGCGCGAGATGCGTCCTAGCCAACCGCCGCGCCGGTTCATCCAACTGATCAGGGCGAACAGCGCGCCCATGATCAGAAAGCCGAGCATGAAGCCCAGCACCGGCGAGCTGATCATCGGCAACAAGACTTTGTAAAGAATCCCGCCGCCCTTGTACCAAGCATCTCCTGGCTTCGACCAGATCAGCGCCGCCCAGTTGTTGTCCGCCGCCGCCAATGCTGCACCGCAAAGCCCGCCGATCAGCGCATGGCTTGAGGAAGAAGGCAGCCCCCACCACCACGTGATCAGATTCCAGACGATGCCGCCGAGCAGGCCGCAGATGAGGATTTCCGAGGTCACCACGATGACGTCGGAAT
>JANNWF010000326.1:0-10103 GCA_031408455.1 Pseudoxanthomonas sp.
CGGGCAGCAGATCCCGCCCCATGACGACCACTTGTCGCCACGACGGATGCTCCGCGTCATACAGCTGTGCGTACATCGCCTCGGCCGCACCCTCGAATCCGGATGCATCGCTTTGCCGGTAGTAGTGACCCACAAGAGCGAGGTGGCGACCCAGATCATTCGGTTGCTCCCCCACAGCGTCAAGTAAGCGATCCAGCTCCGAATATTCGGCCACGTCCGCGTCGGCGTCTTGCTCTACTTGGCGGGCGGCCGCAGCCGCGGTGGATGCCTCATAGCGATCCGCTATCGATTCGCGAGGAACCGCTTCGGGCTTCGGTACACGCCGCCGACCAAGCAAAAACGCTACCAATCCCAACACCAGCACGCCCAGTCCAGCGAGCATCGCCCACGTTTGCAAATACCAAGGCTTGGCGGCTGGCGGTGTCTCATCCAGCGTTTGCACCGCAGCAGGCTCCGCTTCGGCCACTGGCGCGACCGCAACTTCGGGTGCCGGAGAGGGCGCGACGCCGGCAGGGGCCATTTCGTCGAGCGCAGCTTCGGTCGGCGTATCGCTCGTGGCGGGGGTGCCTCCGTCCGTTGCTACATCTGTGGCGGCCGTCAAAGTGGCGTCATCAACCGCCGGTGCGTCAGCATCAACCGCGGGTTGGGGTGTCGCATCAGCAGCAGATTCGGCTTCAGTCGCGCTGTCCGTGGTGCTTGCTAAGCCTTCCAATCGCGTCCGCTCGGCTTCCAAATCGGCGAGCCGCTGCTGCGCTTCGGCTAGCTGCGAATCCTTCAATTCAAATAAGCGCTTGGTATCACTATCCATGCGCTCGAGATCAGTCACCCTCGAACGCAGATCTCGGTTTTCCTGTTCAAGCGTCGCCACTTGCTCACGCGCTCGACTCAAATCGGCTCGCAGTTCGGTGCCCGCGCCGGACTCGGCAGATCCAGATTGGGCGCCACTGGCCGGTTTCTCACCGCCGGGTGGCAGCAACTCCAAGCGCGAGGCAAAGTCATCGGTGTCAGGCTTGGCCGTGGGCTTGGCGTCGGCCGATTCCACGTCCTCGACCGGTTCTGCCGGCATGCTCACGCTGGTGGGTGCGCTTGCCGCAGGTGCATCGTCACGCCATGCCCGTGCCTGCTCACTCACTTCGGCCGCAGCTGCGGCCGCGTTGAGCACGGCGAGCTCATCACTAGTCGGGATGCGCAACACCGCACCCCGCTTAAGACGATTGATATTGTTGCCAACGAACGCATCCGGGTTGGCCCGCAGCAAAGCCAACATGGTTTGATTCATGCTGACACTGCTGTCTGGGCGCAACTGCTGCGCAATAGCCCACAAGGTATCGCCCGACGCGACCGGGCCGAATCGGTCACCGTTGATTGACGACGAAGGGGCTGGTGTCGCTGTGGGTGTAGGTGCCGGCGCTGGTGCTGGTGCTGGTGCCGGCGTAGCAGCAACCGGTGTTGCAGCGGGGACGGGAGTTGGCGCCGGTGCGGGAGTCGGCTCCGAGGTGGCTGGCGCTGGCGTAGCCGCAACAGCGGGGGAAGGTGGTGGCGCAGGAGCGGGAGTCGCTACCGCGGCTGGCGCTTCCATCGGCCGTTCTGGCGCTGGCGCGATTTCCGCGACTGGCGCGGTGACGGCGGGCGCAATTCTCGCCGGGGCGACGTTTGGCGGATCCAGCAGCACGGTGTATTCGCGCAGCATTCGACCGCGGCCCCATTGCACTTCGAGGAGGAAGTTGAGGATAGGTTCGCCGAGTCGATTGGGCGTGGTTACCCGAACTACGGGTTGACCCGCCGCGTTCTTGGCCACCGTAAACACTAGGTTGGCAGGTAACAGTGCCGCGCGGTCAATACCGACTCGGTCGAATGCCTCCGATGAGGCCAAACTGACCTTCAATTCGTCAATTTCACCCGGCACGCTGCTGATAATCGGTATTTCAGCGACCAGTGGCTCGTTCAGCCCTGAGCTGACCCGAATACCACCCAAGCCCAATGCCAACGCCTGTGAACTGCCCAGCGCGAGCGCCAAGGCGAGGCTAAGCCTATGATTCTTTTGCATCCAGCATCTCCCCAATGCGCGAAGCAGACGGTTGCCTATCATTGTTCTGGTCGGCGCCAGACCTAGAATCGACTTGACAACGCTGCGCTAACTATAGATCACAGGTCAGTTTTTACCAACAATTCAGCGATCTGAATAGCATTCAGCGCTGCCCCCTTGCGGATATTGTCGGCAACGATCCACAGGCTCAAGCCCTGCGGGTGCGAAATGTCGTCGCGAATCCTGCCGACAAACACCGGATCGTTGCCTGCGGCGTGGGTCACTGGCGTCGGATAGCCACCGGCTACGCGTTCATCGACCACCTGCACGCCAGGTGCTTGTTCAAGCAAGGCGCGCGCATCTACAGCTGTCAATTTTTGTCGGGTCTCGATGTGTACCGCTTCGGCGTGGCCGTAAAAAACCGGCACGCGCACAGCGGTCGGGTTCACTTGAATGCTCGCATCAGCAAGGATTTTGCGCGTCTCCCAGACCAGCTTCATTTCTTCTTTGGTGTAGCCGTTGTCCATGAACACATCGATCTGCGGAATCAGATTGAATGCGATCTGCACCGGAAAACGCACCGGCTCAGGACTTTGAAAGCTGAGCATCGCCGCTGTCTGCTTGCCCAACTCCTCCATCGCCGAACGCCCGGCCCCGGAAACCGATTGGTAGGTCGCGACATTGATGCGGCTGATGCCGACGGCGCGATGGATAGGTGCCAGCGCCACCAGCATCTGCATGGTCGAACAATTGGGATTGGCGATGATGCCGCGCGGGCGATTGGCTATCTGCTCGGGATTGACCTCCGCGACCACCAGCGGCACGTCGTCATCGTAACGAAACTCGGAGGTGTTATCGATCACGACCGCGCCTGCGGCCACGGCGCGTGGAGCGTGCTCGCGAGACACCGATCCGCCGGCCGAGAAGAACGCGATATCCACGCCGGCGAAATCAAAGGTCGCCAAGTCGCGGATCACGTAGTCGCGATGCTTGCAGGAGACTTTGTCACCCGCCGAACGAGCGCTTGCCAATGGAATCAAATCAGCAAATGGAAACTCGCGCTCGGCGAGAATTTCAAGCAGCGCTTGACCAACCGCGCCGGTAGCACCGGCAATGGCGATGGTGGGGTTTGGATTCATGTGCAGTGGATAGCCAATCAATTGCTCACAACGAGCAAGTTTCAGAAAGTAGCAGGAATGCGTGGGTGCACCGGTCCCACATCCGCGCATTGCGCACGGTGACGCAGGGCGTGATCCATCAGCACCAGAGCGACCATGGCCTCCGCAATCGGCGTCGCGCGAATGCCAACACAGGGATCGTGGCGACCCGTGGTGACCACTTCTACCGCCTCGCCTGCGGTATTCACACTGCGACCCGGCAAGCGCAGGCTGGAGGTGGGCTTTAGCGCCAGCGAACAGACCACATCCTGGCCGCTGGAGATACCACCGAGGATGCCGCCGGCGTTGTTACTCAAGAATCCTTCCGGCGTCATTTCATCGCGATGCTCGGTTCCACGCTGGATGACTGCCTCGAATCCAGCGCCGATTTCCACGCCTTTCACCGCATTGATGCTCATCAACGCAGACGCCAACTCGGCGTCAAGCTTGCCGTACAAGGGTTCACCCCAGCCAGGCGGCACGCCAGTGGCGACCACACTGACCCGCGCGCCGACCGAGTCACCGGACTTGCGCAACGCATCCATGTAGTCCTCAAGCTCAGTCACCATGCTGGCATCCGGCCAGAAGAAAGGATTGCTCTCGACTGCGTCCCAATCAAAACCGCGCGGCTTGTTCTCGCCCAATTGAGACAGATAGCCTCGCACTCGAATGGCATATTTTTGTGCCAGCCATTTCTTGGCGATGACACCTGCCGCCACGCGCATGGTGGTTTCACGCGCCGAACTACGACCGCCGCCGCGGGGATCGCGATGACCGTACTTTTGCCAATAGGAGTAGTCGGCGTGCGCGGGCCGGAACACGTCGTCGATCTTGGCGTAGTCCTTGCTCTTGGCATCCGTGTTGCGAATGAGCAGGGCAATCGGTGTGCCGGTGGTCAGGCCCTGATAAACGCCCGACAGAATCTCGACTTGATCGGCCTCGCGGCGTTGCGAGGTGTGCCGTGACTTGCCCGTTGCACGGCGCTGGATGTCGGTTTGGAATTCGTCTTCGGAAATCGCCAATCCGGGCGGACAGCCATCAATCACGCAGCCAATGGCAGGCCCATGCGACTCGCCAAAGGTGGTGACCGCAAAACTCTGACCGAAGGTATTGCCGCTCATGGCCTATCCCGCGCATCAGCCAGCGCCTTTATCGGACCGTGATGCTCAACCAGCGCCTCGCGTCCAATCGCGAATACGCCCATCGCACCGACTTTGAATTCGATCCAATCCAACGGCACCTTTGGCAACAATCGATGCAAGGCGCGCTCGCTTTCACCGACCTCGACGATCAACAGGCCGCCCTCGCTGAGGTAGTCAGGCGCGTCACGCAGAATGCGCAAGGCCAGATCAAGGCCGTCTTCGCCCGCGATCAAGCCCAATTCAGGCTCGTGCCGATACTCGCTTGGCAGCGCGGCCACTTCGGCCCGCGTCACATACGGTGGATTGCTGACGATCAACTCGTAGCATTGACCGCGCAATTCTGCGAACAAATCAGAGCGCAATAAACGCACGCGGTCGACGACGTCCAAGCGTGTCGCGTTCTCGGAGGCCAAGGTCAAGGCATCGGTCGACAAATCAACCGCATCGACGTGCCAGTCAGGCTGGTGATGCGCCATTGCAATCGCGATGCAGCCCGAGCCGGTGCACAAATCCAGCGCGCGCGTGACTTCCAAACCGCCGATCCAAGGCTCAAAGCCACTTTCAATCAACTCGGCAATCGGCGAGCGTGGAACCAGCGCCCGCGCGTCTGACTTGAAACTCAAGCCCGCAAACCATGCTTCGCCAGTCAGATAGCACGCCGGCACTCGCTCGCTGATTCGACGCTCGAACAGCGCCAATACATCTGCCTTCTCGTCCTCTGTGACTCGGGACTGGCCATAAATCGGGTTCAAGTCGTGCGGCAGATGCAGCGCGTGCAAGGTGAGCTGGGTGGCCTCATCCAAGGCGTTGTCGTAGCTGTGCCCAAAACACAAGCCCGCAGCGTTGAAGCGGCTGCCGCCATAGCGGATCAGATCGATGATGGTGCGCAAAGCAACGGTCATAGCAAACGGGTTGAAGGCAGACGCCGAAGTATAGGCGAAGCCAATCGGTGCTAATGCGGCACCTATAATGCGGCTATGAAAATCCATGCTCCGAAGAAGAAGTATTGCAGCGGCTCGGCCAAAGTTCGACTCATCGTGATTCTCGCCGCCGCGCTCGCAGCTGCCATTGGCCTGACGCTTGGGGCGCGACTCACTGCACCGGCTGCCCCAGTCAATCCACAAGTGCTGCAAAACGCACTGTTGTTCCCGCAGCCACGTGAGCTCCCTGCGTTTGCGCTGGATACAGGCGACGGAGGCGTACTCGATGCCGCGGCGTTGAAAGGACGTTGGAGTCTGATATTTGTCGGCTTTACGCATTGCCCAGACATCTGCCCGACGACACTTGCAACCCTCGGTGGTTTGCAGAAATCCGTTGCCGATCTGCAACCTTCGCTGCAGATAGTGTTTGTCTCGGTGGATCCGGAACGCGACAGCGCAACCAAGGCGATGGAGTACGCCCGCTACTTCGTGCCCGATGCGCTTGCAGCCACCGCCGATCACACTCGGCTTGAGCCCTTCACTCGCAGCCTGGGCATTGTTTACATGCAGTCGCCGCTAGAGGGTGGCGACTACACGGTCGACCATTCCAGCAGCATCGCCATTCTCGATCCACAAGCTCGCCAGGTTGGCGTGTTTCGGCCCCCTTTTGAAATTTCACGCATGGCGGCCGACTTGCGCCAGCTTGCTGAAAGCAAATCCTCTGGAAACTGACATGTCACCCGCCGTTGCCTTGCAGTATCTGTATCCGCATCGATTCTTGTCGCGCCTGGTGATGTGGGCGACACGAGTGCGCGTACTGGCGTGGAAAAGTTGGTTGATTCGCCAGATCGTGCGCCGCTTCAACGTCGATCTGACGGAGGCCGCCGAGCCTGATCTAAACGCTTATCCGCACTTCAATGCGTTCTTCACCCGCGCCCTGAAGCCCGGCGCGCGCCTAGCCGATAGCGATCCGTGCAGCCTATTGATGCCCGCTGACGGCAAGATCAGCCAAGTCGGCAGAATCGAAGCTGGCCGCATCTTTCAGGCCAAAGGTCAGTCCTTCACTGCCGCCGAGTTGTTGGGCAGTGAAGCCGCTGCCGCGCCGTATGCCGATGGCTGGTTCGCCAATGTTTACCTGTCGCCGCGCGACTACCACCGAGTGCACATGCCGTGGCGCGGCAAGCTCACTCACACCTTGCATGTGCCGGGGCGCTTGTTCAGCGTTGCGCCGTGGGCGGTCAATGCCATCCCGCGCCTGTTCGCCCGCAACGAGCGTTTGGTCTGCCACTTTGAGACCGACTTCGGCCCCATGTGCTCGGTGATGGTCGGTGCGCTGCTGGTGTCGGGTGTGGAAACCGTTTGGAACGGCGTCGATATCCCGCCCTACGCCAGCCGCCCCATTGCGCGCGACTGGCGAAGCCGCGCGCTTGAACTCGATCGCTTCGCCGAGATGGCGCGCTTCAACATGGGCTCGACCGTGATCCTGTTGTTTCCGAAGGATGCCGTCACCATCGACGATTTTGCTCACCAACAACCGGTGAGAGTTGGCCAACGGCTAGGGTCGGTGCGTTTGCCAAGCTGAGTCCTCGCGTTGATCGGCTGACGCTCTCCTGCTTGCAGCTGCGCGACGGCTAGCCCTGACAGCCCTGCAGACTCAAACTCTGACCAGGCCGAATCAAATACTTTGGTGCCTTGATCGCGTTGCTGCGCGCCAGATTTTGTGGGCTGCCGCAGCGACGACTACGCGCGATGCTGGCCAGCGTGTCGCCTTGGCGGACGACATAGCGCACACCGCCGGCGCTGCCACCCGTCATGGCACTGGCTACTTGGGTGGGAATCGCCGCACGTGCACGGGCGATCTCCAACGCCAGCTCTGCGCGCGGCCCGGACAAACAATGCTGCTGGTACGCAGTCACCAGCGCCGCCGGGGCCAATAGCTTGCGCCCGGCCGGCAACAGCAGGCTGGGATCAAACTGTGGATTCAGATTGCGCAAGGTGCGGAACCAGCCACTGCGAGTACCGCTGCTGCCAAGACAGATCGCCAACTCGTTGAGACTCGCCGGCCGCTTCAACAGCAATTCGCCGGGGTCAACCTCGCTTCGATCAAGCTCCAAACCATATTCATCTGGGTGCAAAAACAGCCACGCAGCTGCCAACACCATCGGCACATAGTCGCGAGTTTCGGCCGGCAATTGCCGTTGGATGCCGTCGCTCCAGTAACCCTTGCCGCCCGAACTGCGATGCAAGCGCGCCATGCGGCCTTCGCCGCCGTTGTACGCCGCCAGCGACATCGCCAGATCGGTATTCAACTCAGCAAAGCGCTCGTTCAGATAGGCCACGTTGGCGCGAGTGGCGAGTTGCGGATCAAAGCGAGTATCGAATCCGTTGGCGTCGCGCCCCAAGCCAAAGCGACGTCCGGTGGCTGGCATGAATTGCAGCGGACCCGACGCGCCTGCGCGCGACACCGCGTGTACGCGACCACCCGACTCTTTCGCCAAGATGCCAAACAGCAACGCCTCCGGCAGCCCGGCCTGTTCGTATTCAGGCCACATCCGATAACGCATGAACCGATAGTTGTCCCAGGTATCCAACAACGCCGGGCGCATCCACGTCAGCCACTCGTTCAGCGCTGCCTTCACCGGCTGATTGACGGTGATGAATTCACGCAGATCGCGGCCACGCAGCAAACTTATCGTGCGCGCCGCCGCCGGCATCGACGTCACCACTGGCGAGTCGGCACCCGTGCTGGCCGCACCACTTGCAACGCCCTCGCCTTCGCCGGAAACAGTCTCTGCCTTCAAGCTATTCGGCGGCTGCAGTAATGCCTCATACGCATGAATGAAGCGCGCGCCATCACAACCCGCCGCCGCCGCGCAGCGACTCGCCGCATCCCGCAGCGCCGCCAATGATGCCAACCGCTCCGCTTCCCCCAGCGCAGTATCGCCATGCCGCAATTGCTCCTCTGCCGCTTCATAACGCAGTGATTGCGTATTGATCTCGGCATACAGCGCATCGTGCTCTTGGCTCGCTTGAGATGCGCTTGGCCCCGGCGTGGTTGCGCAGCCTGCTAACGCCAGCAGCAAGGGAACGGCCGTTCTAAAGAGCATGTGCATTGCGGGCAATCCGAATTCTCAAGCAAGGTGCGCATTTTGCCTGCGATGGGGAGGGAATGCGCTGGCGCCTTGGGTCTTGGTTGCTCTGCAGGTGGCAGTTTGGTTTGGTTGGCGGTTCGTCAGCCTGGACGGCGTGGGTCTTGGGTCGTCATTTCGTCGGAAGGCGGAATCCAGTCGGCGATTCGTCATTTCGGCGAAAGCCGGAATCCGGCTTTTCAGGCTTCACCTGAATTGAATCTGCATTGAGGCGGGGTTTCGTCCGCCTAGGCAGACGAAACCGTACCTCGAAGCAAAACCCTGCGAGTGAAGCGCAAGAAAGTGGATTCCGGCCTTCACCGGAATGACGAGCTAAGGCTGGATTCCGGCCTTCGCCGGAATGACAAATGGGGTGCTCATCGCCAACGCCCGCAAAGCCCAACCCAGATATCGCTAGAATCCCACCACCCTCTCAAACCCACTAGCCAAACCCCAATGAAAGACATCTACCTAGGCCAAGGCGACGTGCCTGTGCATTTGCTGGCGCGCTATGGCAATCGTCATGGGTTGATTGCGGGGGCGACGGGCACCGGCAAATCGGTGTCACTGATGGTGATGGCGGAGGGATTTTCGAGGCTGGGTGTGCCGGTGTTTCTTGCCGACGTGAAGGGCGACATTGCCGGCATGGCAGTGGCCGGGACGATGAGCGAGCGCTTGCAGCAGCGGGTGGCAGCGCTTGGTCTGAGTGACTTCCGCAACGAGGCCAACCCGGTCGTGTTCTGGGACCTGTACGGCAAGCTTGGGCATCCGGTTCGCACCTCGGTGACCGAGATGGGCCCGCTGTTGCTGGCACGCATTCTGGAACTCAACGACACCCAATCCGGGGTGTTGGATATCGTCTTCAAACTGGCTGATGACGAAGGCTTGTTGCTGCTTGATCTGGATGACTTGCGCGCGCTGCTGGGCTTTGTGGCGACCAACGCGAAGCAAGTATCGCAGTCCCACGGTCTGGTGAGCCCGACGTCGGTCGGGGCGATTCAACGCGCGTTGCTGCGCTTGGAGCAAGCCGGCGGCCGCGAGCTCTTTGGCGAGCCGATGCTCGACTTGGTCGACCTGATGCGGCAAGACATGTCCGGCCGCGGCATCATCAATCTGCTTGCCGCTGACAAGTTGATCTTGAATCCACGGCTGTACTCCAGCTTTCTGCTTTGGCTGCTATCGGAACTGTTTGAGACGCTGCCCGAAGTTGGCGACTTGGCGCAGCCGAAGTTGGTATTTTTCTTTGATGAAGCTCACCTGCTGTTCTCTGATTGCCCACCGGCGTTGCGCCAGCGTGTTGAACAGGTCTGTCGGCTGATTCGATCCAAAGGCGTCGGCGTGTACTTCTGCTCGCAGAATCCGGACGACGTGCCGAATGAAATACTGGGACAACTTGGCAACCGGGTGCAGCACGCGCTGCGCGCCTACACGCCACGCGATCAGAAGGCAGTCAAGACGGCGGCGGAGACGTTCGTCCCCAATCCCAAGCTCGATGTCACGGCGGTCATCTCGCAACTTGGGGTCGGCGAAGCGCTGGTTTCGACGCTGCAAGACAAGGGCATCCCGATGCCCGTCGAACGCACCATGATGGCGCCGCCACGCTGTCGGATGGTTGCAATCAGTGACGAAGAGCGCGCTGTGGTTCGCGCGCGCAGCGCAGTTGTATCGCTCTACTACATTGCGATCAATCGAGAATACGCATAAGAAATCTTGAGACTACGTGCCGAACA